>CAMZKI010000235.1 GCA_947311125.1 uncultured Chlorobiota bacterium | reverse complement strand
CTCAATGTACCTACCGTCACGCGGTGCCCTGCTGTCTGCAGCAACAATGTAATAGAACGCTCTTCTTTTGCGTCCGTGTCTTGCTAATCTGATCTTTACAGGCATGTTAAATTTAATTTAAATAGTTAGTAAAAAAATGTTCGCAAAGGTATGCTTTTATTTTTTTTCGGCAAAAATTATTTAAATAATTATCTTGTAATAAATACTTTGAAGATGTCCGGTTTGAACAGGATTAATTTTGTGTCGGAAGCAGATGTAATCGGTAATAGAAAGTTTTACTCTGTATACAAGGTCGGGAGTTTTTTAAAAAACAATTTATATATTAATGCGGATTTTCGGTTTCGGGATTGTCAAACAGTGACGGATAATCCCTGTCAAACTGTCCTAATATTTCGGTAATTATCGTTTCTCGAATAAACCGAGACTTATTTTTAATTTTATATTTTCTGCAATATTTTTCAAACGCTTCTAATTCTAAATCATTAAATAAAAAATGCATTTTGTTTTTACGCTTGAGCTTATCTTTTTTGTTTAAGGGCGACATAACTGAAATTCAAAAAATTACGCCGCAAATTTATAAATTTTCCCTGATAAAACAAAAATCGGGGGAACCCCGATTTTCTGTATAATGCTTTTCGAGAAAGTCTTTTTCTTTAAAAATAAGTTATATCTTTTTTTCTTTCTGATTGCATAGAAGAAATATCATTAAGTAATTTATTTGCAAGACTGCTTGCTCCTATTCTGAACAATTCCGAGTTTAACCAATTCTCTCCCAAAACGTCCTTCATTACGGCATAATATTTTAAGGCAGTTTCTGAGTCAGAAATGCCGCCGGCCGGTTTTATTCCTATTTTTTTACCTGTTTTTTCATGATATTCTTTAACTGTTTCTGCCATAATGTAAACAGCTTCAAGTGTTGCTGCGGGAGAAGTTTTTCCCGTGGATGTTTTAAGGAAGTCGGCACCGGCTTCAACTGCAAGAACTGATGCTGTTTTTACGTTTTTCATACTGCCTAAAGAGCCGCTTTCTAATATTACTTTCAGATGTTTTTTTCCGCAAGCTTTTTTTATTGCTTTTATTTCTTCAAAAACAGTTTGGTAATCTCCGCTTAAAAAGGTTCCGACAGAAATAACCATATCAGCTTCATCAGCCCCGTTTTCAAATACTTTTTTTGTTTCGGCAACTTTTATATCAATAAAAGTTTGTGACGAGGGGAATCCTCCGGTTACTGATGCAATGTTTACGTTGTCAACTTTTAAGTTCTTTTTGACGGCTTTTACCAATGTCGGGTAAACACAAATTGCCGCAACGTCAGGCATATCGGGGAAGTCAGATTTAAAATTGTTTACATTCTCTGCAAACAATTTTGCACGTTCTTCATTGTCTGTATGGTTAAGAGTTGTTAAATCAATAAATCCGAAAATCTTTTTAAGGGTATCAACTGTATATATTGAAGATACGTTTCCGGTTATTTTTTTAACGGTTTTTTCAACTACTTCGTCTTTTATATCCAAATTATAAGACGTTAAAATTCTGTTCAGTTCCATAATAAAATGTTTAAAGTCGGCCCGGCGGGGTTCGAACCCGCGACACCGAGATTAAGAGTCACGTGCTCTGCCGACTGAGCTACAGGCCGAGAGTAAAAAATGAGCGTGCAAATGTATAAAATTTTTAAAACGGTTAGTTGTTTTTTAATTTATTATTTGAAAAATGTCTGCTTTTGTCTCTTTTAGTTTTTTTGTGCAAATTTTTTTCTAATGCTTCGGTTAAATCAACGTCTGTTTGATTTGCCATACAAATTAGGACAAATAAAATATCTGCCATTTCATCGGCTAGATTAAAGTTTTTATCTGACTCTTTAAAAGATTGCTCTCCGAATTTTCTTGAAATTATTCGGGCAAGTTCACCAACTTCTTCTGTAAGAATCGCCATATTTGTCAGTTCGCTGAAATACCTTACACCGTATTCTTTTATCCAATTATCAACGATTTTTTGAGCTTCTTTCAGTGTCATTTTTAGTTTATTAACTGACCTATAAATAAAATACTGCCGGTAGCATTTTCCCGTATCAAAAAAATAAAAGGATGATCCGCCTTAAATTCAATGATTTTTGACGGATTTATTGAGGTAATTCTTTTCATTACTACAGCGGTTGCTGCAGCTGCTTCTGTTCCGCTTTCATCAATCTTAATAAAAGTTTGATGTATTATTTTGTCTATACGGAGTTCTTTTTTACAGGTAATACCCGAAAAATCGGCACTGTTGGTAAAAGCTTTTCGCATTCCTGCTTTATAAAGCGGTTTAGCTAAATCATTTTTGTATTCTATTTTGAATTTCGGTAAAGAGAGCTTAATGTTTTTATATTCTGCTTTTTTATACAACTCGTCATAAAAACTATAATCAATCTTTTTCAACAAATCATCAATACTTACGGAGGTATCCGGCATTAAAATTATTAATGATGCTTTTTGGCTTTTATACGGAATTTCAAGAAATTTTATGTTGTTTTTCTCTGCATATCGCATACGTTTTTCTGTATGCATAAAATCCTTTTTTTTATATCCGGACAAACCGTAAAATATATCTTGTTTCGTTAAGTCTTTATTAAAAATCTTGTCCCATTGTGCAAGAAAATATACAGCATTTACAAGCACTGTTTTTGTGTCTTTATCCAATGAACTTACATTTAGTAAATCCTTTATCTTATTATTGGTTTTCCTTGCTGTCCAATCGTTTATTTTTTTACAGGTTATCTCTCTTTCTTTAGCGGTTTTAAAATTAACGCTTTCTATTTTTGCATTATAATAATTATTTGCTGCCGAAAAAAACGTATGTAAAAAGTTAAAATCTTTTTGAGCCCATATAGAATTTGCTATATTAAAAGTATAAAACTTATCATTATTTGACTTTTGTGTATCGGATATTAAATCTTTAAAGTTTTTGTGTAAGACTTCGCTGTCATCAGGAAAATGTAATGTTTTTGCCATTTCTGCACGTGTTTTATTTCTTGCACCTTCGTAAACCATTGCTAAAGTCGTTGAGACACTGAAAGGTGAAAGAAATAAATTCTCTTTTTCATTACTTAAACCCGAGAACAGTTCAAACGTAAATCGATTGTTGTTTTTAACCTGATTTTTATATTCTTGAGAAATTCCTGTTTTTATTACTAAAAATGAAATAATAATTAAAATATAGTTTTTCATAATTTTTTGTTTTACGGCTTACTTTTAAATGATGAAAAATTAAAGATTATTCATAAATCAAATTTAATTTTAATTTTGCAATTTATATAATATTTAAAACAGACACAAATGAAACAGGCAAAAATTTTGTTTTTAATTTCAGTAATATTTGCATTATCGGCAACAGCTTGTAATTCCGGAAAGACTAAAAGTGCAGAAAAAGAAAACAATAATTCCGAAAAAGTTTCTTATATTGTCGGAAACAGCGGCGATACTTTAATTTTAATCGAAACCTATTTCGGAAATATGAAAATTAAGCTTTATGATAAAACGCCGAAGCATAAAGCAAATTTTATAAAATTGGCAAAGTCCGGATTTTATGACGGCTTGCTGTTTCACAGGGTTATAAAAGATTTTATGATACAAGGCGGCGATCCTGATTCTAAAAATGCTCCGGCAGGAAAAATGCTCGGAAACGGCGGGCCCGGGTACGAAATTAATGCCGAATTTAACGATTCTTTATTCCATAAAAAAGGTGTAATTGCCGCAGCTCGCGAAGGCGACAATGTAAATCCGCTGAAAAAATCTTCCGGTTCGCAGTTTTATATAGTTCAAGGACGAAAATTTTCCGATGAGGAATTGAATAATTTGGAGGAACAAATTTCTTTAGGAAATTATATCAATTCGCATCCCGAAATCGGCAAGCAAGCAAACGAATACAGAATGACGGAGAATAAACCCGCATTTGATAAATTACTTGAAGAAATAAAAAATAAAAAGGATTACAAAGTGTACAAAATTCCCGAATATCAAAGGAAAATATATAAAACAATCGGAGGAACACCGCATCTTGACGGAAATTATACGGTTTTCGGCGAAGTTGTCGAAGGTCTTGATGTTATAGACAAAATAGCTGCCGTTAAAACAGATAAAAACGACAGGCCTGTCAAAGATGTTAAGATGACAGTGAAAATTATTGTTGAATAAGCAAGGATAAGAAAATATAATTATGATGTTAGATAAAGCCAAAGAATTATTGACAGAAGTTGAAGCATTTAATTCCGAAAATGCGGAAGAAATTGAATCTTTCAGAATAAAATATTTATCAAAAAAAGGCGGTATAGTAACCGAACTCTTTAAAGATTTCAAGAATGTTCCCAATGAACAAAAAAAGGAATACGGGCAGATTCTGAATCAGTTGAAAAATACGGTAACTGATAAAGTAAGTTTTCTTAAACAAAATTTAAAATCGAAAGATGATGTAAAAATCGGATTAGACTTAACTTTACCCGGCGATTCTTTTGAAAACGGCTCTCGGCATCCGATTTCAATTGTGAGAAACGAGATTTCGGAAATTTTTATGCGTCTCGGATTTACGATATCGGAAGGACCCGAAATTGAAGACGATTTGCATGTTTTTTCGGCACTTAACTTTCCGCCCGAACACCCGGCACGCGATATGCAAGACACTTTTTTTATCGAAAAAAATCCGGATATTCTTTTGCGGACGCATACATCGTCGGTGCAAGTAAGAGTAATGGACAAACAAAAACCGCCGATTAGAACAATTTCTCCGGGAAGGGTTTTCCGAAACGAAGCCATTTCGGCACGTGCACATTGTATTTTTCATCAAATTGAAGGGCTTTATATTGATGAAAACGTATCTTTTGCAGATTTAAAACAAACTTTGGAATATTTTGCCGAAGAATTTTTCGGAAAAGGAACACGCATAAGATTACGCCCGTCGTATTTTCCGTTTACCGAGCCGAGTGCCGAAGTGGATGTTTCTTGTTCGCTTTGCGGCGGAAAAGGTTGTAATGTTTGTAAATATACCGGATGGCTCGAAATTCTCGGTTGCGGAATGGTTGATCCCAATGTGCTGGAATCAAACAATATAGACAGCGAGAAATATACCGGTTTTGCTTTCGGGATGGGAATTGAACGTATCGCTATGCTGAAATACGGCATAAAAGATTTACGCTTGTTTTTTGAAAATGATTTGAGATTTTTGAAACAATTTCAGGGGTAAAGAGATAAAGTATTAAAAAAACAGAAGTCCGCAGTCGAAAACTCTGCGGGTTTATATTAAAAATGAAATACAAAAGAGAAGAAATTGAAATAATGGCTCCCGTCGGTTCGTTCGAATCGTTGGCGGCAGCAATAAATGCAGGTGCCGATTCTGTTTATTTCGGAATTGAGCAACTTAATATGCGGGCAAAATCATCAAATAATTTTTCAACGGAAGATTTAAAAGAAATCGTAAAACGGTGCAACGAAAATAAGGTTAAAAGTTACCTTACCGTGAATACCGTTATTTACGATTACGACATTAATTTGATGAAACAAATCATCAACATTGCAAAAGATGCCGGAATCTCTGCCGTAATTGCTTCCGACCAAGCCGTTATAAACTATGCTTATTCGCAAGGTGTTGAAATTCATATTTCTACGCAAGTGAACATAAGCAATATTGAAACTTTAAAGTTTTATGCGCATTTTGCCGATGTTACGGTTTTGGCGAGAGAGTTAAGTTTAAAACAGGTTAAAAAAATCTCAGAAACCATAGAAAAGGAACAAATAAAAGGTCCTTCCGGAAATTTGATACGCATTGAAATTTTTGCTCACGGAGCTTTGTGTATGGCGATTTCCGGAAAATGTTATTTGAGCTTACACGAGCAAAATTCATCTGCAAACCGAGGTGCATGCCTGCAAACCTGCCGAAAACCGTATATCGTTACCGAAAAAGAAACCGGTTTTGAACTGGAGATAGATAACGAATACATAATGTCGCCGAAAGATTTGTCCACAATTAATTTTATTGACAAGATTTTGGATGCGGGTGTAAAAGTTTTGAAAATAGAAGGCAGAGCAAGACCTGCCGAGTATGTAAAAACAACTGTTGAATGCTATCGCGAAGCGGTGGATGCCGTGTATGAAAACTCATATTCCCAAGAAAAAATCGATGCTTGGATACAACGACTTTCAACCGTTTTTAACAGAGGATTTTGGGACGGCTACTATCTCGGCAGAAAATTGGGCGAATGGAGTAAAGATTACGGCTCGAAAGCAACAAAGCAAAAAGTTTTTGTCGGAAAAGTGAATAACTGGTTTTCAAAAATACAAGTAGGCGAATTTTTGTTGCAAGCCGGAGAACTTTCTGTCGGTGACGAAATAATGATAGCAGGACCTACAACCGGAGTTATTCAAACAATCGCCAAAGAAATTCGTTTTGACGAAAAACCTGTTGAAAAAGCTGCAAAAGGGCAGGTTGTTTCAATTCCCGTTAAGGAAAAAATACGTCGCTCGGATAAATTGTATAAAATTATCGATGTTTAAAAAATATATTTAACACTATCCTTACCTAAAATGATACAGGAATATAATTGTTCCGACATATGCCGGTTTTTTTCTGTCTTTTATTTCTAATGTTGCTCGCATCTCGGCTTTGCAAATACCCCTTAAATTTTGAACTTTCATTACTTTAGCAGACAAACGAACTTCATCGTTTACTCTTACGGCTTCGTTGAACTTAAAATTATCAATACCGTAATTCACAAGCATTTTTACATTATTCACTTCTACGATTTCATCCCATAAAGGAGGTAAAATTGATAATGTTAAATAACCGTGGGCAATCGTAGAGCCGAATTGCGATTCTTTTTTTGCTCGTTCTTCGTCAATATGTATCCACTGGTGGTCCATTGTTGCATCGGCAAATTTATTGATTTGCTCTTGCGTTATTTTCATATAATTAGAACTGTCTAAAGTCGTTCCTTCCAATGCTGCAAATTCTTCAAAACTGTTTATTACCGTTTTAGCCATTTTTATTATGATTTTAAAAAATTCGAAAATAACAAAGTTTAAATTGCTTGCAAAATTTTAAGCGTTTTTCTTTTTCCAAGAATCTCTTAGACTTACCGTTCTGTTAATAATAATATTTTTTTTCGATGATTCTTTATCAACACAAAAGTATCCTTTCCTTTCAAACTGAAATCGGTCTCCGGATTTTACATTTTTTAAAAACGGTTCTGCTTTGCAATTTTTTAATATTGTTAAAGAATCCGGATTAATAAATTCCGTAAAGTCTTTATCTTTGTGTCCGTCAGGCGATTCGTCGGAAAATAATCGGTCATACAATCTTACCTCAACATCAACCGCATGTTTTGCCGAAACCCAATGAAGTGTTCCTTTTACCTTTCTGCCGTCAGGCGATTTTCCGCCTTTCGATAAGGGGTCGTAAGTACAAAGAAGTTCCGTAATATTTCCGTTTTCATCTTTTATTACTTCATTACATTTTATAAAATACGCATAACGCAAACGCACTTCTCCCCCGAGTTTTAATCTGAAAAATTTCCGACCGGCTTCTTCCTTAAAATCTTCTTTTTCTATGTATAAAGTTCTTGAAAAAGGAACTTCTCTGCTTCCCATACTTTCATCTTCAGGATTGTTTATTGCGGATAAAAACTCTTCTTTATCTTCCGGATAATTCGTTATCGTTACTTTTAAAGGATCAAGAACAGTCATTACTCGTTGGGTAATTCTGTTTAAATGTTCTTTTATACTGTATTCCAATAAGCCGACATCAATAATATTTTCGCGTTTTGCCACGCCTACTTTATCTGCAAAAATTTTAAGTGCTTCGGGCGTATATCCTCTTCGGCGTAAGCCGGAAATTGTCGGCATTCGCGGGTCGTCCCAACCCGATACATATTTTTTTTCGACTAATTCGGCAAGTTTACGCTTGCTCATTACCGTATAGCTCAAATTTAAGCGGGCAAACTCAATTTGTCGCGGTCGTGTTCTGCCTTCTTCATAAATATGATCCAGAAACCAGTCATAAAGCGGACGATGATTTTCAAATTCCAAAGTACAGACTGAGTGTGTAATGCCCTCGATATAATCCGATTGTCCGTGTGTGAAGTCATACATCGGATAAATACACCATTTATTTCCCGTACGGTGATGTTCGGCATGTTTTATACGGTACATAACGGGGTCCCGCATGTGCATATTCGGCGAGCTCATATCAATTTTTGCCCGAAGAACTTTTTCTCCGTCTTTAAATTCACCTTTTCGCATACGTTCAAATAAGTCCAGATTTTCTTCTGCCGAGCGATTTCTGAACGGACTTTCAATTCCCGGTTTTGTCGGTGTTCCGCGCGTTGCCGAAATTTCCTCTCCGCTTTGGTCGTCAACATAAGCAAATCCGTTTTTTATTAATTTTACCGCCCATTCGTAAAGCTGTTCGAAATAATCCGATGCATAATGCACTTTTCCGTGCCATTTATATCCCAACCATTGAACGTCTTCCAAAATAGAATCGACATATTCGACATCTTCCTTAACCGGATTTGTATCATCAAAACGCAAATTTGTTTTTCCGTTATATTTTTCGGCTAATCCGAAATTTAAAATAATGGATTTGGCATGTCCTATGTGTAAATATCCGTTCGGTTCGGGCGGAAATCTGGTAATAATTTCTTTATGTTTCCCGTTTTTTAAATCTTCTTCAACAATTTGTTCAATAAAATTTAACGATTTTTTTTCTTCCGATGTTTCGCTCGTTTTTTTATCCGTCATTTTCTTTATCCTAAAAATTTATCCGGCAAAGATAAAATGAATTATTGTTTTTTAATACATTTGCAAATTGATTTTAAATTTCCGAAAAAGAAATGGGCAATATTGAAATAGAAGGAATGGAATTTTATGCCTATCACGGGCATTACGAAGAAGAGCAAATTGTGGGAAATCGATTTTTAATTGACTTAAAAATAGAAACCGATTGCCGTAAAGCTGCCGAAAGCGATGCTATTGAAGATGCTGTTAATTACCAAACGGCATATAAAATTATAAAATCGGAAATGAAAAAAAAATCCAACCTTTTGGAAAATATTGCCGGAAGAATTTTAGATGCCATTTACGAAAAACTTGATAATTTAAAATCCGTAACCGTAAAAGTTTCAAAAATGAATCCTCCGATGGGCGGAAAAATTAAGAAAGTGAGTATTACGATGACAAAATAAAATAAAAATTATGAAAACTGAATTAACAATATATAACACCCTTACCCGCAAAAAAGAAAAATTTGAGCCGATAAATCCGCCTTTTGCAGGAATGTATGTTTGCGGACCGACGGTTTACGGCGATGCTCATCTCGGGCATGCTCGTCCGGCTGTTACTTTCGATTTACTTTTCAGGTATTTAAAATATCTCGGTTACAAAGTAAGATATGTCAGAAATATTACGGACGTAGGGCATTTGGTAAACGATGCCGATGAGGGTGAAGACAAAATTGCAAAAAAAGCAAAACTCGACCAAGTAGAGCCGATGGAAATTGTTCAAAAATATACCAACAGCTATCACCGAAATATGAGGCAACTTAACACCTTGCCTCCGAGTATCGAGCCGCATGCTTCCGGACATATTATAGAGCAGGCGGCAATGGCAAAAAAAATTCTTGAAAACGGATTTGCATACGAAGTAAACGGCTCGGTATATTTTGATGTTGAAAAATACAATAAAAAGAATAATTACGGAAAACTTTCAGGCAGAAAACTCGAAGATTTAATGGCAAACACGCGAGAACTTGCCGGACAAAGTGAAAAGAAAAATCCTTTCGACTTTGCTCTCTGGAAAAAAGCCGAACCCGAACATATTATGCGTTGGACATCTGAATGGAGCGACGGTTTTCCCGGCTGGCATCTCGAATGCTCCGTTATGAGCACAAAATACCTCGGCGAAAAATTTGATATTCACGGCGGCGGGCTCGACCTGCAATTTCCGCATCACGAATGCGAAATTGCCCAATCAAAAGCCGCAACAGGCGAAGATGCCGTAAAATATTGGATGCACAACAACTTGATTACCATAGAAGGACAAAAAATGAGCAAATCGCTCGGAAATTTTATCACACTCGACGAAATGTTTTCCGGAAAAAACGACTTGCTCGAACAAGCGTACAGCCCTATGGTTGTGCGGTTCTTTATGTTGCAGGCACATTATCGCAGTACGCTTGATTTTTCAAATAAAGCACTGCAAGCATCCGAAAAAGGTTTGCAACGCTTATTAAAAGGTATCGAAACTTTAAATAAAATTAAACCGTCGGCAGAAACTTCCGTTGACCTTAATTCGTTAAAAGAAAAAAGTTTTAATGCACTTAACGATGATTTAAACACACCGATTTTAATTGCCCATCTTTTTGACGGCATCAAACTTATAAACCAAATAAATTCGGGCGATGAAACAATAAATACCGATGACTTGAAAGAATTGAAATCTTTTTACAAACTTATGGTTTTTGATATTTTGGGTTTGAAAGAAGAAAAAGGAGAATCTGAAACAGATACAAAATTTGAAGAAACAGTAAATCTTTTACTAAATATTCGGCTTGAAGCCAAAAAAAATAAAGATTTTGCGACTTCAGACAAAATTCGAGACGAATTAAACAAAATAGGTATTGTCGTTAAAGATAAAAAAGACGGTTTTGAGTGGGAGTTGAAATAACCCTTTACGTTATACCAATTACACTAAAAGACATTCGAATTTTCATTTTCGTTTGTCTTTTTTTAATACCTTTACTCAAATTTATAAAAATTATATTATCATGAAAAAATTAATATTCTTATTCTCTTTAATTCTGATATTTATGTCTTGCACAGAACAAAAAACAGAAAATTCAGAACAAAAAACAGATGAAAAAATTATCGGTAAACCGGAATTAAAACTAACAAGCGATGTGATGACTCCCGAAGTTTTATGGTCTTTCGGGCGATTAAGCGATGTCCGGGTTTCTCCCGACGAAAAAACTTTACTTTTCGGAATTACCTATTATGATATTTCCGAAAACAAAGGAAACAGAGAACTTTACACAATGCCTGCTGAAGGCGGTGAACCAAAACAAATTACAAAAACTGCGAAAGGCGAATACAATGCCGTGTGGAGCAAAGACGGAAAAACAATTTACTTTATGTCTTCTGCCGAAAACGGAATGCAAATGTTTAAAATGAATGCCGACGGCACAGGCAAAAAACAAATTTCCGATATCGAAGGCGGCATAACCGGTTTTAAACTCTCGCCCGACCAAACAAAAATTCTTTACACAAAGGAAGTTGATTTGGTAAAAGACGTAAAAGATATTTATCCTGATTTGCCCGAAGCAAACGCTCGCATAATTACCGATATGATGTATCGCCATTGGGATACTTGGACTGACTCATACAGTCATATTTTCGTTGCCGGTTTTGACGGGAATAAAATTTCGGAAGCTGTTGATATTATGAAAGATGAAGAATACGATTCGCCTTTAAAACCTTTCGGCGGTTTAGAAGAAATTACTTGGTCTCCCGACGGAAGAACCATAGCCTATACTTGCGTTAAGAAAAAAGGCGTTGCTTACACGCTTTCTACAAATTCCGATATTTATTTGTATAATCTCGATACAAAAGAAACCGAAAATTTTACCGAAGGTATGAACGGCTACGACAAAGCCCCCGTTTATTCGCCCGACGGAAGTAAAATTGCTTGGGAAAGCATGGCAAGAGACGGGTACGAATCGGATAAAAACAGACTTTTTGTTTACGATTTTACAACTAAAGAAAAGAAAGATTATACAAAAAATTTCGACCAAAACGCCGGCGGACTTGCTTGGGATACTAAGGGCGAAAATATTTATTTTGTCAGCGACTACCATGCTCGTTTTCAAATTTACAAACTGAATTTGGCAAGCAACGAAATAAAAGCAATAACACAAGGCGACCACAACTACCGAACAGTTTCGGTTCTGTCCGATAAATTAATCGCAACCAAACAATCAATGTCAATGCCTACCGAAATTTTTGCCGTAACCGACGACGGAAAAGAAACGCAAATCAGTTTTGTAAACAAAGACGTTT
Source organism: uncultured Chlorobiota bacterium (assembly GCA_947311125.1). GTDB lineage: Bacteria > Bacteroidota > Bacteroidia > Bacteroidales > JAADGE01 > JAADGE01. Next base: position 11,886 of record CAMZKI010000235.1, on the reverse strand, counting down.
TAGACAAACTTGAACTTGCAAAAGTTGAAGAACGTTGGGTGAAAACCACCGACGGAAAAGACATGCTGGTTTGGGTAATCTATCCGCCGCATTTTGATGCAAACAAAAAATATCCTGCTTTGCTTTATTGCCAAGGCGGACCGCAATCATCCGTAAGTCAGTTTTGGTCGTATCGTTGGAATTTTCAAATGATGGCGGCAAACGGATATGTTATTGTTGCCCCTAATCGCCGGGGCTTGCCGAGTTTCGGACAAGAATGGAACGAGCAAATAAGCGGCGACTACGGCGGACAAAATATGAAAGACTATTTGTCGGCAATCGATGCTTTGAAAAAAGAACCGTTTATAGATGAAAATCGTCTCGGGGCAATCGGTGCCAGCTACGGCGGATTTTCGGTTTATTGGCTTGCCGGGCATCACAACAAACGCTTTAAAGCATTTATTGCACACGACGGAATTTTCAATCTTGAAGCACAATATACCGAAACCGACGAACTGTGGTTTGCAAATTGGGATCTCGGTGGTGCACCTTGGGATTACAATAACAAAACAGCACAAAAAAGTTATGCAAATTCACCGCATAAATTTGTTGATAAATGGGATACGCCCATTTTGGTTATTCACGGCGGAAAAGATTACAGAATTTTAGATTCGCAAGGATTCAGTGCATTTGATGCGGCAAAATTAAAGGGTGTTCCTGCCGAAATGCTTTATTTTCCGGAAGAAAACCACTGGGTGCTGCATCCGCAAAACGGTATTTTGTGGCAACGAGAGTTTAAAAATTGGCTAGATAAATGGTTGAAGTAACAGAAAAAAGATAAAGAGGCTGCCCGGAAACCCGGAAAAGCAGTCTCTTTTTTAATATTCTGTCTTATCTTCGTTTTCTTCCCAATCTTTAAAAGCTTTTAAAGCTTCATTTCTGAGAATTTGTATGTTCGGAATTTTTCGTCTTTCATACGGCAAGTTGATTTCTTCGTATATAAAAGAATCATCAAATCCTATTGCCTTTGCATCTTGTTTTGTGTTGGCAAAATAAAGCTTGTCAAGTCTTGCCCAGTAAACGGCACCGAAACACATAGGACAGGGTTCGCAAGATGTATAAATTTCACAACCTGAAAGGTTGAATGTGTTAAGTTTTTTTGCAGCTTCTCTTATTGCCGAAACTTCTGCGTGTGCAGTAGGGTCGTTATTTTGAGTTACTTTATTTGATGCTGCGGCAATAATTTTCCCGTCTTTTACAATTACCGCTCCGAAGGGTCCGCCTCCGTTCTTAACACTTTCTTCGGATAAGCGTATTGCTTCTCTCATAAAACGTTCTTCATTTTTCATTATGTGTTTTTTTGCAAAAGTATATAAAAATGTATTACTTTATTATGCTTGTAAAATATATTTAAAATTAAAACAAAAAAAGCCGTTGAAAAAATTATCAACAGCTTTTAATTAATATGATAAAAATTTACCTTTATTCTTTAGTATAGGTCATTGTTCCGGATCTTGTAAAAGAATCCCCTCCCCAGCTTTGAGTGAAGTCAAACAGTGTAACTATTTCGTCATTAGCTAATCTGTCGAGCAGGAATATATTTACCCATGAATTTGACCTTCCTGACATTTCATATTCAAAAGTGTCTCCGTCGGGATCAACTTGTCTGTACTTTTCAATTAAAAATTCGACTCTTTCCTTTTTTTCTACACCTAAATTATCATTTCCGTCAAGAAAATACCAGACACCTTCCGTAGTTTCTGTTCTTATTCCTTTTGTCCATTGTAGGTTTGTATTGTCCCAATATTCAACTTCTGTTTCTGTTACGGTTTTGAAAGTTCCGTCCTTTTCAATTGTAAGCTCCTCGGAATATTTGTAAGTTTGTCCGTTTCCGTCCGTAGTTTCGGTCATATTTTCACCGTCGTAAGAAAAACTTGTAACATCGGTATTTCCGTCGTTAACGTCTTTTTCTTCATAATCTGCACTTGTTAAATTCCAAACTCCGGTAATTCTGGCTTTTCTGCTTAATAGTGAAAAAGGGTCATTTTCTCCTTTTTTACATCCGACAAATGTCGAAGCAATTAAAACAGTTATTAAACTAAATACTAATACTTTTTTCATAATTTTTTAATCTGGTTAAGATTTTAAATATCACTGCAAATATACAATTTTTTTTAAGAAACTATCATATAATGTTTTGAAGCACAAATATTTTATTATTCATATTTTTTATTCCACCTTTTCTCTATAAGCTTTTTTGTATTTAATTCAGCAGTATTATTTCCCGGGATATAAAGAACGGTTTCTCTTATTTTGTACGGAAAATATTCTTGATTTACAAAGTTTTCGTTGTAAGAGTGGGCATATTTGTAATTCTTTCCGTAGCCGAGATCTTTCATAAGTTTTGTAGGAGCATTTCTTAGGTGCAACGGGACGGGTAAGTTTCCGGTTTTCCGGACAAGTTCTTGAGCTGTATTTATTGCTTGATATGCAGAGTTACTTTTTGCGGAATTTGCTAAATAGATAGTTGCTTGAGCCAAAATAATACGGGCTTCAGGGTATCCTGTAATATTAACGGCGTTAAAGCAATTATTTGCAATAAGAAGGGCATTGGGATTTGCTAAACCTATATCTTCTGCTGCAAGTATTATGAGTCTTCTGGCAATAAATTTTACGTCTTCACCGCCTTCAATCATACGGGCAAGCCAATAAACAGCAGCATTGGGGTCGCTTCCGCGAACAGATTTGATGAATGCGGATATTATATCGTAGTGCATTTCTCCGTTTTTGTCGTATGCGGCAGTTTCTGTCTGCAGACTGTTTATAATATTTTCGTTGTTTATAATAATTTCATCGTTCTCGGAAAAAAAATTAACAACTAATTCTATTATATTGTATAATTTTCTTGCATCACCACCGGAGTGCAAAAACAGGGCATCTGTTTCTGTAATTTTAATATTTTTATTTTTTAGGACACTGTCTGATTGTAAAGCGTTGTGTAAAAGTGTTTCCAAATGTTTAATTTCAAGCGGTTTCAGTATGTAAACCTGGCATCTTGAGAGCAACGGAGATATAACTTCAAAAGAGGGGTTTTCTGTAGTTGCCCCTATCAGTGTTATTACGCCTTCTTCGACTACAGATAACAGAGAGTCTTGCTGTGATTTACTGAAGCGATGTATTTCGTCAATAAATAAAACAGGATTAGGGCGGGAAAAAAAGGATTGGCTTTTGGCTTTTTTTATAACTTCTCTGACATCTTTTACTCCGGAACTTACGGCACTGAGAGTGTAAAACGGGCGTTCGAGGGTTGCGGAAATAATTTTTGCAAGTGTTGTTTTTCCTGTTCCGGGCGGTCCCCATAAAATAAAAGACGGTAAATTGCCTGATTTGATAATTTTACGCAGTACGCCTCCTTGCCCGACAAGGTGCTCTTGTCCGACATACCCTTCTAATGTTTTGGGTCGTAATCTTTCTGCCAACGGTAATTGTCCGATAGTTTTATCTTTTTTAGTTATTCCAATATCCCATTATGTCTGCATATTTGACTTTAACGGTGTTCTTAACTACTCTTCTGAAAGTTTTAAATTTTTCTTTAAAAGAATTTTTACCGGATTTATCCGATGTTTTATTTGAATGAGGAAATGGTATATTCGGTATGTCTTTACCCAAAAACGTGCATAATTTTCCCCATCCGTCACCTTCAGAAAAATTCATAATTAACAATTTATTCGGCTTATCTTTAAAATATTCCGTTACGTCTTTATTATGTTTTCGATAACGTGTAATTGCCAATTCTTTATCTTTGAATAAACCGTTTCCTCTTCCGTAAATCCATTCATTTTGAGGTCTGATATAGTTACCGAATTGTTTTTTCGCACTTTTAAACCAGCTTTCTTCATCTCTTATTGTTAATATAAATTTACTTTCCGGAAAGCGTCGGTATAGTTCTTTATATAAAATGCACCAAGGTACGTCCTCCAATGCATCGTATTTTTCGGCATAATTAAGGGCTTTATGTGTTTTTCCGCTGACAACGGGAATAATCATTCTCGGGGTAACGCCTTTAACTTTATAGCCGAGTATTTTGAGAGCGTTACCTAAGGTTGTGGTTCCTGTTTTATGAAATCCGATACCGATTATTTTATTTTTTTTCATATTTAACATTAAGGAATAAAAAAGACTGCCTGAAAAAAGACAGTCTTAAAGCAGTTTATTTCGTATATTAATTTTGCTTCATCTCGTCTGTTACTTCCAGTTGATTACCGTTTTTATCATACACAACTATAAATGCATCAGGAACGGAAGTTCTCATCAATCTGTCTCTGAATGCTGCAGCTTGCGAATATGCAGAAAATGATTTTACTCTGTATTTATAAAAACCTCCTGAGTATTCTTGCTCTATTTCGGAAGTATTTGAATATTTTGCGGCAAGTTCATATTTCGGCAAAGGCGTGCGTGATGCTGCAATTTGAATTTTAAAAGTATAGTCTGATTTTATTACAGGCTTATTTTTTTTCTTTTGTTCAGCTTGTAATTGTTTTATCATTTGTCGTGCCCTGCTTATAAATTTTCCGGAAGGAAAGTTGTCAATATAATCTTGATATGATGCTATAGTATTAATACTTTGAGCTGCAGCCCATGCTTTATTGTCTTTTTCGTCATATTCTTTTTTACGTCCTTGATTAAGAACGATATCCACAGCTTCAGTTTGTTTGGAGAAGGCATCTTCTCTCATACTGCCGGCACTGTTTATTGCACTGTTTAATTTTGAGGAAGAAAGTTTTTTTAGGTATTTACTGTCTCCGATTTTTTTGTTATATTTTGACATTTTCTTTCCGGCATCATCTAATAATGATTGAGCATCTTCGTTTAAGGCTTTTGCTTCAGATTCGTCTCCGTCATCATAAAATGTTGATTTCAAAATAATATCGGAATAAACACCATAGGCTTCTTTATAGGCTCTCAGGTAGTCTTTTTCTGCCTGAATTCTAAATTTTTTAGCTTCCCATATTTTCTTTTCGTATTTTTTCTTTTTCTTTTTTTTCTTTTCGTATTTTTTTTCAACAGCCTCTGCTTTGCTTATTTTTGATTCGGCTTTGCTAATATATTTTTCGGCTTTTTCAAGTGCGGCAGACTGCTCGGCAGATAACAGAGAGGATGCCGGAGAGTAGGACAGGCTTTGTGCGTTTATCTGTATTGACAAAAAAACAGAAAAAAGTCCGAATGTTAAGATTTTGATAAGTTTCATAATTTACGGTTTAATTAAATATTACGGTTTTTGACCTGCAATTATTTTGCCGGCAATAAATAAAATTATTTCTAATACAAAAATAACAATTAATATACTAACAATCAAAGCATTTTAGTAAAAATTTTAATATATCCCGACGGGTGCAGGTTTATTTTACCCTTCCGGGGTTTTTATTTATAAACTCTTTCCAGCTTTTTGCTGCACCTTTAACCGAATAATTATTTTGATAATGATGACACACGGCAACTGCCAGACCGTCGGTAGCATCAAGTTTTGCGGGAAAGTTTTCGAATTTTAGGGTGTTTTTTAAAAAGGCGGCAACCTGTTCTTTTGATGCATTTCCGTTTCCGGTTACGGCAAGTTTTATTTTACGGGGCGAATATTCGTAAACGTTTAAATTTTTTGATAAGGCAGCAGCAATAGCGACTCCTTGTGCTCGTCCTAATTTCAGCATTGACTGAACATTTTTTCCGAAAAAAGGAGCTTCAATTGCAAATTCGGAAATCGGGTAGGTTTCAATAAGTTGCACTGTTCTTTTGTAAATTTTTTTCAAACGGTCGTAGGGATTTTCAAATTTTGAAAGCTCAATATATCCGAAAGTTTCAAGGCAAGGTGTTTTTCCTGTAATTTTAATAATTCCGTAACCGGTAAAAATTGTTCCGGGATCTATGCCGAGTATGTATTTTTCTTTTTTCAATATTCTTTTTTTATTCTTTGAATAAATATTCCCGATATGATTAAAACAAGTCCGATGTATGTTGTGTAAAAAATTTCTTCTTTAAGTATAATATGAATAAAAAAGAGAGCTAAAAAGGGCGAAATAAATATCAGATTACTTATATTGTCATTTCTTTCTGTCAGTTGTAAGGCTTTCAGCCATAGGAAGAACGTTATTCCCATTTCAAAAAATCCGACATAGATAACGGCAAAAATTCCGTTTGTTTCCGGTACCTTTAATTCTGAAAAAATAAGAACGGCAATAAGAATGTATATAAATCCGAAGAGGAAGTTCCAGAATAATTTTGTTTGTTCGTTTCGTTTGTCTTTTTGACTAAAAATCCAGGATAAAGCCCAAATAACGGAACTTCCGGCAGCTAATGCTACTCCGAAAGGTTTATCAATTTTAAAACCGAACAAATCTCCTCTTGTTGAAATAATATAAACTCCGATAAAGCCGATAAGCAAAGACAGTATACTCGTTAATTTTAGTTTTTCGCCGAGCAAAGGTGCCGAAAGCAAAACCAAAACAGCCGGCCAAAGATAATTTAATGGTTGTGCGATTTGTGCCGGCAGGAGAGAATATGCTTTAAACAAAACAACGTAATACAGAAAAGGGTTTAAAAAACCAATGAATGCTGATGATAAAATATCTTTTTTTTTAATTTTAAAAAGTTGATGAACAGTTTTATTGATAAAGGCTATAAACAAAAAAATCAATAGTGCGGTAAATGATGCAAACAGAAGCAGTTGTAAAAAATCAACATATTGCAGAGCTTTTTTGAAAGAAACGGCAACGGTTGACCACAGCAATACTGCAGAAAGAGCAAATATGTATGCTTTTTTTTGTTTAGTCATGCAACATACATTGTTTTACGGCTGTTTTCCAACCTTTATATAATTTGTCTCTGTCTTCTTTTTTTATTTCAGGAGTAAAAATTTTGTCAATTTTTCTTTCTGAAATCAATTCTTTTTCAGTCCAAAAATTTACGGCTAAGCCGGCAAGGAATGCTGCACCTGCCGCAGTGGTTTCCACAATTTCCGGTCTTACGGTTTTTTTATTAAGGATATCTGCCTGAAACTGCATTAAAAAGTTATTTACCGAAGCACCTCCGTCAACATTGAGCTCTTTTAAATTAATTCCGGAGTCTTCTGTCATTGCATCTAAAATATCTTTTGTCTGATATGCCAGAGATTCTAATGTGGCTCTGACTATGTGATGTTCCGTAACCCCTTGAGTTAAACCGGTTATAATTCCTTTAGCTTCTGCATCCCAATATGGTGCACCCAAGCCTGCAAATGCAGGGACAAAATATACGCCTTCGTTGCCGGTTGTTTGTTTTACGTGTTGTTCTGTTTCCGATGCCGAAGATATTATTTTTATTCCGTCTCGAAGCCATTTTACGGCAGCACCTGCCATAAACACGCTGCCTTCCAGGGCATAAGTTATTTTATTGCCTATACCCCAGGCAATTGTGGAAAGAAGTCCGGATTTTGATTTTACGGGTTTTTCGCCTGTATTCAAAAGCATAAAACAACCTGTTCCGTATGTGTTTTTTGCTTCGCCGGGGGCAAAGCATTGTTGTCCGAACAGTGCGGCTTGCTGGTCTCCTGCAATTCCGGCTATCGGAATTTCTGCCCCGAAGAGTTCTTTGGTTGTACTTCCGTAAATTTCGCTCGAATTTTGAACTTTAGGTAATATTTTTTCGGGAATGTTAAACAGTTTTAACAGGTTTTTGTCCCACTTAAGAGTGTTTATGTTGAAAAGTAAGGTTCGTGAGGCATTAGAATAGTCGGTAATGTGTAATTTCCCTCCGGAAAGTTTCCAGATAAGCCAAGTATCCACAGTTCCGAAAAGTAAGTCTCCTTTTTCGGCTTTTTCTTTTGCTTCTTCGACATTGTTTAATATCCAATTTATTTTTGTTGCCGAAAAATAGGCATCAATCAGCAATCCGGTATTTTCTTTTACATAGGTGTCGTTAATACCGTTTTTGAGTTTGTTGCAGATATCACTTGTCCGTTTATCTTGCCAAACAATTGCGTTGTAAACGGGCTCTCCCGTATATTTGTCCCAAACAATTGTTGTTTCTCGTTGGTTCGTTATTCCTATACCTGCTATTTCTTCAGGCTTTATTTTTAGTTTTGTAATTAGAGTTTTTGCAGTTAAGAACTGGCTCTCCCAAATTTCGTGAGGATTTTGTTCTACTCGGTCTGTTTTAGGATAGAACTGTCTGAATTCTTGTTGTTCGATACCGATAATATTTTGCTTTTTGTCAAAAATGACGGCTCTGGAACTGCTTGTTCCCTGGTCTAAAGCAAGAATATATTTTTTTTCCATACAGAAGAATAAAAAGTTTCGTTACTCACAAAGTTATTATTTTAATCTGCTTTATCGTGCAAATACGGGTTGTTTTTTTTGATTGTTATTTCGCCTTCGGCATCAGAAAGTGTTTCACGAGAGAAAGAGTCTGTTTCTTCAGAATTTTCGGTTTTAAGAATAATTCCTTTTCTTTTGTATGCCGGAATGCTTTCAAGTTCTTCTACGTTTGCCATATAGTCGGAAAGTTTTTGCTTAGTTATGCTTGGCTGAAGTTTTTCGGATGCTGTATTTTTATTTGCTCCGGTATCTTTTGAGATTTTTTTAACGGTTATTTCGTCCGTGATTTTTTTATTTTTTTTCGGAGGTGTGTTTTTTATTTCAAATTCGGGAGCTGTCAGATTTTGTTTTTCTTCATAGTATTCAGGCTTTATTTCGCTGTCATTTATTATTATGATATTTTTTTTATTCGTCTTTTCTTGCTTGTTTTTTTCTTTTTCTATATTGACGTGAGCAGAGAATATCTCGGGCAAATCACGAGTTTTAAAGCCGGTGGCAATAATTGTTACGGATAGTTTTTCTCCCATAGCTTCGTTAGTACTGTTTCCCCAAATTAAATCGGCATTATATTCGGCTTTGTTGTTTCCTGCCATTTCCTGAACAAATTCGTTTATGTAACTTAATTCATCAGCAGTAGCCTCTTTTTCTCCGGATACTATATTTACGAGTATATTTTTGGCTCCTTTGATGTCGGTATTGTCAAGCAGTGGCGAGTTTAATGCTGCTTTTACGGCTATTTCGGCTCTGTTTTCACCGCTTCCTTCTCCTGTTCCCATAATTGCGACTCCGCTGTTTCGCATTACGGTTTCAACATCGGCAAAGTCGACGTTTACGAGTCCTTCGACAGTGATTATTTCTGCAATTCCTTTTGCTGCGACTGTCAGCACTTCATCGGCTTTTCCGAGAGCTTTTGAAACAGGCAAATCTCCGTATATTTCTCTTATTTTTTCGTTATTTATAATCAAAAGAGCATCAACGTGCTGTTCCATAAGGGTAATTCCTTCTATTGCACTGTTAATGCGTTTTTTCCCTTCGTAGCGAAACGGGATTGTAACTATTCCTACGGTAAGAATACCCATTTCTTTTGCAGTTTCGGCAATAACAGGTGCTGCCCCCGTGCCGGTTCCTCCGCCCATTCCGGCAGTTATGAAAACCATTTTTGTGCCTTCGGCAAGTATTTCTTTTACATCCTCTATATTTTCTATTGCGGCTTCTCTTCCTTTTTCGGGTTTGTTTCCGGCACCGAGACCTTCGGTAAGGGTTCTTCCGAGCTGTATTTTTTTCTTTACGGGGCTTTTTTTCAGAGCTTGAACATCGGTATTTGCAATTATAAAATCAACACCGGTGATACCTTTGTTATACATATAGTTAACGGCGTTGCTGCCTCCTCCTCCGACGCCTATAACTTTTATTATACTTTGATAATTTACGGGCAGGGTGAAATCTAATAAGTCGTCCATAATTATTATATTTTAATTGATTAAAATCTTGAATTTTTCAGTTTTCAAATTCTGTATCTTCTTCGTTAAAAAATTCGATGGTTTTTTGTTTTACAATTCCGGTTACATTTCCGAGAAAAGATTTAATACCGTTTGTTGTGTTTGCTTTTTGTTTATCTTTATTTTTCCTCTTTTTATCTTTTTTCAGTGTGAAGTCGAAGGTTCCGGCATTTTCAAAACCGAGCATTATCAGACCTACGGCAGTTGACAGTTTGGGGCTGTTTACTCTTGCCCCTCCGGAAGAAATATTGTCTGACGGTTTTGAGATTTTTACGTCAAGCCCTGTTTTATATTTCATAAGCTGAGGCAGGTTTTCGAGTAAAGAGCCGCCTCCGGTTAATGCAATTCCCGCTGCTAATTTATTTCTGTATCCTGAATTTATTAATTCGAAGTTAATAATTTCGATTATTTCTTCCATTCGAGCCTGAATTATTTTAGAGAGTCCCTCAAGGTCTATTTCTTTTTGTTCTCTGCCGTTGATACCCGGAATAACAGCTACGCTGTCTTTTTCCGCAAATTCGCTTAATGCCGTGCCGCATTCGTTTTTTAGCTTTTCGGCATGTTTATTAAGGATTTTGTATGCTTCTTTAATATCGTTTGTTATAACGTTTCCTCCGAAAGGAATAACGGCAGTATGCCTTAAAATTCCTTCATAAAAAACGGCAATATCCGTTGTGCCGCCGCCTATGTCAACTAACGCTACGCCGGCTTCTTTTTCTTCTTCCGTAAGAACGGCTTCTGCAGAGGCTATAGGCTCTAAATACAGGGTTTTGGGCTTAATGTTTATTATCTCTAAGCATCGCTTTATGTTTTTTGCCGATGTTTTTTCGCCGATTATTATATGGTAGTTTCCCGTAAGATTTTTTCCGTGCATTCCTACAGGCTGAGTAACTCCGGTTTCTGAGTCGACTTTGAAATCGAGAGGGATTACGTCAATTATTTCTTGTCCTGATTCAAGACTTATGTTTTTTATTTCGTAAGTTAGCCTGTCAACATCTTCTTGTTTTATGAGGTGTTCTTCGTTTTTGATGTAGATGTTGTGGCTGTTTTGGATACTTTTTATATGCCGTCCGGCAATACCGACGAAAACTTCTTTGAATTTAATGTCTGTTTCTTTTTCGGCAATGTTTATTGCTTCTTTTATTGCATTTGAAGTTGTTTCTATATTCAGAACAACTCCTCTTTTTACGCTTTTGGGAGGGGTAGGGACGGTTCCTTTTGTTATTATTCTGATTTGTCCGGATTCGTTTCTTTCTCCGGCAAGTGCTACGATTTTTGTTGTTCCGATATCAACGGCGGTAATAATTTCTCTCATGGCAGTAAGTTATTTTAAAATTAATATCTTAATTATCTTTTTGTGCAAACTATTTGATTTTTAAATTTTAAATTTATGTATTTGTATTTTTGCCAGCCTTCTTTGTTCAGCGTATTTGTATAAAAATATTTCAGGTATTTCAACTTTTTTCGGTAATTGAATATATCGCCGAGCAATACGATATGATTCCCTGCCAGCGGCACAAGTTCGTATTCGTTATTTCTTTTTACGTATATTTGTTCTGCCTGGCTTTTGAAAAAGTTGTCATTGTTTAGATATTTTGCCAAAAGATATAAGTCTTTAACAGTTTGTGTTACGGAAGAATCTTTCAGAACTGATATTTTTTCTCCTTTATATTTGTATTTGATATTTCCCGTTGCTGTTAAAACTCTTACTGTTCCTTTTTTTGAAAGCGGCATAAGTTCTCCGTTTTCATCAATATAGAAGCCTTTGGTTTTTTCGGGAAGAACTTTCAGAACCGGAGTTCTTTGTTCAATTGTAATACCGAGAACACCGTTTATTTTTTTAAATACTTCTGCATTTTTAACTGCCGGTATCATCTCTATTTTTTTTCGAGTTTTTCGAGATTTACATTGTCGACAGGTGAGCCAAGCAGATTTTTATATTCGGAGAAAACGACGGTTTCTATATCTTTTTTGTTTATTAAATTGTTTTCTGTTTCAATAAATATAATATCAATATTTTTACACAGAGTTTTTTCGGATAAAAAAACATATAATATCAGGAT
>CAMZKI010000234.1 GCA_947311125.1 uncultured Chlorobiota bacterium | reverse complement strand
CTGATGGTGCGACGCCTAGATCAAGTTACAGTACCATAACCTAAGTCGTCTTGTTATAACAGACACAGAGTAATGACTCTCCTGGAATGAAATAGTCTGTTATGACTATGTCAACAACCCAATGATAAATAAAAAAAAATTCGACCTGCTTGATTCTAAAAACAAAGAGGCATTAATAGGCGGCGGTGAAGCTCGCATAAAAAAACAACATGCAAAAGGGAAACTTACAGCAAGGGAACGTATTGATTTGTTAATAGATAAAGGTACGTTCCAAGAGTTAGGGCGGTTTGTAACTCATCGTTCGCAAGATTTCGGATTAGATAAAAATATTCCCTTAGGAGACGGAGTTGTAACCGGCTACGGAACAATTAACGGAAGGTTGGTTTATATTTTTTCGCAAGATTTTACGATTTTCGGAGGTTCTCTTGCTGAAGCACATGCAGAAAAAATAGTAAAAATAATGGATATGGCCATGAAAAACGGAGCTCCCGTTATTGGGCTGAACGACTCCGGAGGTGCCAGAATTCAGGAGGGTGTTGTTTCTCTCGGCGGATATGCTGACATCTTTTATCGCAATACTTTAGCCTCCGGTGTTATTCCGCAAATATCTGCTATAATGGGACCTTGTGCCGGCGGTGCTGTTTATTCTCCTGCTATTACAGATTTTAACATCATGGTCAAAAATTCATCGTATATGTTTGTTACCGGTCCGAATGTAGTGAAAACCGTAACCCACGAAGATGTTACTTCAGAGGAGCTCGGAGGTGCCGAAACTCATTCTGCAAAGTCCGGAGTTGCTCATTTTACCGCAGAGAATGATCTTGAGGCTTTAAATAAGATAAAAAAGTTGTTAAGCTATATACCTCAAAACTGTGAGGAAACAGTTCCTGATATTGACTATGATACTTCAAACGATGCCAATCCGAAACTAAACGAAATTGTTCCGAAAAGCCCAAACCAACCTTATGATATAAGAGATATTATTAATAATGTCATTGATAAGGAAAGTTTTTTTGAGATTCATGAAAATTATGCCGGAAATATCGTTGTCGGTTTTGCCCGTCTTGCCGGAAAAAGTATCGGCATTATTGCGAATCAACCAATGTTTCTTGCCGGTGTTCTTGATATTGATTCGTCAAAAAAGGGAGCTCGGTTTGTGCGATTTTGTGATGCTTTTAATATTCCGCTGCTTGTTTTTGAAGACGTTCCCGGCTTTTTACCCGGAACAGATCAAGAATGGCGGGCGATTATAACAAACGGAGCAAAACTTCTGTATGCTTTTTCAGAGGCAACAGTTCCGAGAATAACGGTAATAACAAGGAAAGCATACGGAGGAGCTTATGATGTCATGAATTCAAAGCACATTGGTGCAGATTTAAATTTTGCGTGGCCTACCGCAGAAATTGCCGTTATGGGAGCCAAAGGTGCCGCAGAAATTATTTTTAAAAAAGAAATTGCAAATGCCAAAAACCCGGAAGAAAAGCTTAAAGAAAAAGAAAAAGAATATAATGAAATGTTTGCTAACCCGTATATAGCAGCAGCAAGAGGCTATATTGACGAAGTAATTAAACCGGAAGATACAAGAATTCGTTTGATTTCGGGTTTTAAAATGCTTGAAAATAAAGTTGATAAGTTACCGAAGAAAAAACACGGAAACATCCCGTTGTAATTGTATCAAAAATCAATATTTTAAAAATTCTGTTTTTTATTTTAAAAAAAAGTGTATTTTTGCGTGCTTGTTTTTTAAGGATAATATGAATAAGTTTGTAATAAAGCACAGAAACTTAAAGGAAGGAACGTTCAATTATAAGTTTGATATTGATGATTCGTTTTTTAAAATTTATCCCGAAAGCGAAATACAAAAAGGTAAAATTCAGGTTAATACAGAACTTTCGGTTACAAAAAACCTGCTGACTTTTAATATAAGCTTAAACGGAACGGTAAAATTGCAATGTGACAGATGCTTGGACGACTTTGATTTTAAAATAAAGTACGACACTATTTTATACGTTGACTTCGGAAATCAAAATTCGGATTTATCTGATGCGGATAACAGAATAACAATAAGTAATCTAAGCGAAGAAATTGTTTTAGATAAGCATTTTTATGACTACTTGCACCTGAGTTTACCGTATAAAAGGATACACTCGAACAACGAAAACGGAAACCCGGCATGTAATGTTGAGATGTTGAAAAAAATAAAAAAATATACGTCTGAAAAAAAAGAAGAAATAATTGACCCGCGATGGGAAAAATTAAAAAGTTTATACAATTAGTTTAAAAATATAAAAAAATGGCACATCCTAAAAGAAAAACATCCAAACAAAGAAGAGATAAACGCAGAACACACGTTAAAGCAACAACACAGCAGTTAGCAAAATGTTCAAACTGCGGAGCAACCGTAAAATACCATACAGTATGTCCGGAATGCGGGCATTACAGAGGAAAGCTTGCAATTGAAACAGAAGACGTATTGTAAGTCCCATGTAAATAATAAAAACATACTATTACAGAATTAAACATTGAAAACCGGTATTTTAGTCAGTACCGGTTTTTGTGTATGAAGATTATTAAAACAATATTAACTTAATTTTATTTTGTAAACAACAAACATAAACTTACTTTCGCAGTTTATTTTTATTATTTCTATATTATGAATAAAATTAACGCAGCAATTACCGGAGTTGCGGGATATGTTCCCGACTATATTCTTACAAATGACGAACTGTCTCAGATGGTTGACACTTCGGATGAGTGGATAATGACAAGAATCGGAATTAAAGAAAGACGATTGTTAAAAGAAGAAGGAAAAGGAACTTCAGATATGGGAGCGGAGGCTGTTAAAAGCCTGTTAGGAAAAACAAATACTAATCCGGAAGAAATAGACCTTTTAATTTGCACAACAGTTACACCTGATATGTTATTTCCGGCAACAGCCAATATCATTTGCGATAAAGTTGGTATCAAAAATGCTTTCAGCTTTGATATGAATGCCGGATGTTCCGGGTTTTTATTCGGAATGTCGTCTGCTGCAAAGTTTGTAGAATCGGGAAGATACAAGAAAGTTGTCCTTGTAGGAGCCGATAAAATGTCTGCTATAGTAGACTATGAAGACCGCTCCGTAAGTCCTATTTTCGGAGACGGTGCCGGTGCCGTTCTGTTTGAACCGACAACAGAAGACGTTGGTGTTATTGATGAAATTTTGCATGTTGACGGAGCCGGAAGAAAACATTTACACCAAAAAGCCGGAGGTTCCGTAAAGCCGCCGACTCACGAAACTATAGACGCAAGAGAACACTATATTTATCAGGAAGGGCAGGCTGTTTTTAAGGCAGCTGTTAAAGGAATGGCAGATGTTTCCGTTGAAATGATGGAAAAGCACAATATTAGTGCGGAAGACTTAGCATGGCTTGTTCCGCATCAGGCAAACCTCCGCATTATTTCTGCTACGGCAAAAAGAATGAACCTGTCTCCCGAAAAAGTTATGATAAATATAGAAAAATACGGTAATACAACCGACGGAACATTACCGCTGCTGCTATGGGAGTGGGAAAAACAGCTAAAAAAAGGAGATAAACTGATTTTTTCAACTTTTGGGGCAGGATTTACATGGGGTGCAATATATCTAAAATGGGCTTACAACTCGTAGCGACTGTATTTTGGTGATTATCAAAAAGATACAGCATTATTCACAGTTTTGTTTTAACAATTTTTAACTATAATTTATTACCGGAAAAAAGATATTTGAATATATTTACAAAAATTTAAAAATATTTTCTCATGGATTACAAAGAATTAAAAGATTTTATTAAATCAGTTGCAAAATCAGGAGTAAGTGAAGTAGAAATAAAAACAGACGAAATAAAACTTACCGTAAGAGTAGAACCGAGAGGTAATGCAGGAACACATACAGAAACAATCATACAGCAAGTTCCGGTTCAAACACCGATAATGATGCAACAACCCGTTCAAAATCTTCAAACACAAGTTCAACCTCCGGTTGAGACAAAACCTGAAGATACAAAGTCTGAAAAAGAAAACAACTATATTACAATAAAGTCTCCTATGGTGGGAACTTTTTACAGAAAGCCTTCGCCGGATAAAGATCCGTTTGTAAATGTCGGAGACAGTGTTAGTGAAAACACGGTTGTTTGTATTATAGAAGCAATGAAGTTATTTAATGAAATTGAAGCAGAAGTAACCGGTAAAATTGTCAAAATCTTAGTTGATGACGCAAGCCCGGTTGAATTTGAACAACCTTTATTTTTAGTTGACCCCAGTTAACCCGTAAGTTTTCTGAAAAAATCTCAAATTTTAATTTAACTCAGTTTTATGTTTAAAAAAATACTTATTGCAAACAGAGGAGAAATTGCATTGCGGATTATAAGAACATGCAAAGAAATGGGGATAAAAACCGTTGCGGTTTATTCAACTGCCGACAAAGAAAGCCTGCATGTTCGTTTTGCAGATGAGGCTGTTTGTATAGGTCCGCCCCCGAGCAATCAATCTTATCTGGAAATTCCGAAAATTATAGCAGCAGCACAAATTACAAATGCAGATGCGATACATCCGGGATACGGATTTCTTGCAGAAAACGCTAAATTTTCCGAAATATGCAAGAAACACGATATTAAATTTATAGGACCGTCGGCAGAAATGATAAATATGATGGGAGATAAAGCAACGGCAAAAAAAACAATGAGAAATGCCGGAGTGCCGGTTGTTCCGGGTTCTAAAGATTTAATAAAAACCGTAGAAGAAGGCAAAAAATTAGCCGAAGAAATGGGGTTCCCCGTAATGCTTAAAGCAACTGCCGGAGGAGGAGGTAAAGGAATGAGAATCGTTTCCGGAGAAGAAGAGTTTCAGGAAATGTGGGACTCTGCCAAGCAAGAATCTGCTGCAGCTTTCGGAAATGACGGATTATATATGGAAAAGTTCATAAATAATCCCCGTCACATTGAAATACAGGTAGTCGGAGATCAATACGGAAATGCGGCACATTTATCGGAAAGAGACTGCTCCGTTCAAAGACGACACCAAAAATTAGCGGAAGAAACCCCCTCTCCTTTTATGACGGATGAGCTAAGAGAAAGAATGGGTAATGCTGCGGTTCTTGCTGCAAAATCAATAAAGTATGAAGGTGTAGGAACTGTCGAATTTCTTGTTGATGATAAAAGGAACTTCTATTTTATGGAGATGAACACAAGAATTCAGGTTGAACACCCTATAACAGAAGAAGTTATTAACTTTGATTTGATAAAAGAACAAATAAAAGTAGCTGCAGGAGTTAAAATAAGCGGAAAAAATTATTATCCTCAACTTCATTCAATAGAATGCCGAATAAATGCAGAAGATCCGTATAATAATTTCAGACCGTCTCCCGGAAAAATTACTGTTTTGCATGTTCCCGGCGGTCACGGAGTAAGAGTTGACACTCATGTTTACGCAGGATACACAATACCTCCGAACTATGATTCAATGATTGCTAAGCTTATTATTACGGCAAGAACAAGGGAAGAGGCTCTAAAAAAAATGAAGCGGGCTTTGGATGAGTTTGTAATTGAAGGGATTAAAACAACGATACCGTTTCATGCACAATTGGTAACAGATGAACAATTTGTAAAAGGGAATTACACTACAAAATTTATGGAAACTTTTGAAATTAAATAAATTTTGGTAAAAAAATATTGTCAGGGTTCTGAAAACTAATTACGGAATAATTTTGTTTTACTTTTAAATAATTCATATAATTTTAAATCCATGAAAAAAACTAACAACATTATTGTTGCAGATCCGGGAGCAACAAACCAATTGAGAAACGGAACAGTAATCGAAGGAAATCTGAGCTCAAAAGGGGATGTTCGAATAGAAGGAACCGTAAAAGGAAATATTAACGTTAAAGGCAAAGTAATCATAGGCAATACCGGGAAGGTTACCGGAGATATCATCTGTTCTTTCTGCGACATATCCGGAACAGTTGTCGGGAAGTTAATAATTGCGGAGAGTTTGACATTAAAAGCTTCTGCAAATTATAAAGGAGAAATTTCAACAAAGAAATTAATCATAGAACCGGGAGCAATATTTAACGGCTCCTGTAAAATGGGTGACATAAAAAATGCAGAAGAAGCTAAAGTCGAAAAAAAATAAAAAAAACGACTTTAATAAGTCCTTAAAAGATTATGCAAAATATTCCGGTATTGCATTTCAAATGGCAACCGTTATTTTTCTCGGAACTTGGGGCGGATATAAATTGGATGAATACTTTAATTTTGAGAGCCGTATCCTTACGGTGATTCTGTCTCTTTTATCCGTTATTGTTGCTATTTATGTTGCCGTTAAAGATTTTTTAAAAAAATAAGGTCAAAAATATGAGGAAACAAATTCGTAAATTTATTATAAAAACAATAATCCTTACTTTGGCTATTTCTGCAGCCGGAGGGTTTGTTTTTTATTTTTGGCTGAAATCTGCTTATTTTGATGCATTTCCGTTATTATTAATATTATTCCCCGTTATCTCAATTTTAGTTCATATTCAATTACTTAAAGCATCACAAAAATCTCTTGCAAAATTTAACGTTGTGTTTATGCTCAGTTTTATGCTGAAACTTATTATCTATGCTGTTTTTGCGGGAGTTGTAATATCTGCCGAATCCGGAAATAAAAATGCGTTTGTAATGACATTACTTCTTATGTATCTTATTTACACGGTTTTTGAAACAAAAGAAATACTCAGAGATACAAAAAAAATATCCGAAGACAACCAAAATGAAAACAAATAATATCATATTTTTAATAACTTTAACCTTCTCAATTTTAATTTCTTGTAATAAAAACAACATTAATGCAGATAAAATTGAACTTCCCGCGGCTGTCGAGAACCATCAAATTATTGAGCATTTTGCATATACTCTTTCTTATAATGAAGAACACGAACAAGCAGACTGGGTGGCATATGAATTGACAAAAGAAGAGGTTTTATCTGTAACTTATGACAGAACAGATGATTTCAGACCGGACCCTTCCGTAACAACAGGGAGTGCCGACTTAAGCGACTATCAACCTACCGAGAATATTTATGCAAGAGGGCATATGGCTCCTGCCGCAGATTTCAGATGGTCAGAAAAAGCAATGTCAGAGAGTTTTTTTATGAGCAATATGTCTCCGCAAGTTCATGCCTTTAACGGAGGAAAGTGGATGTACCTGGAAATGGAGGTTCGGCATTGGGCTGAAATTTATAACGGTGTTTATGTTGTTACCGGACCTGTTTTAAAAGACGGCTTGCCGGTAATAGGGCAAAATAAAGTAAGTATCCCGGAAAAATACTATAAAGTTATTTTAGATTTGGATGAAGAAAAAGGTATTGGTTTTATAATGCCGAATAAAGACATTGATGATACTTTTAAAAATTATGCCGTCAGCATTGATGACGTAGAAGCAGAAACAGGTATTGACTTTTTTCCTGCTCTTGATGATAAAACAGAGGAAAAAATAGAATCTGTTCTCAATATGTCTTTATGGAAGTTTGACTATTACAAATAAAACAGCATTATTTTTTATTCAATACTGTATTTCTTTATTATCTCTATCCTTTTAATGCTTCCGCTCCTGCTGTAATTTCCAAAATTTCTTTTGTGATAGCTGCCTGTCGTGCTTTATTATAAACTAAAGTCAAAGACCTAATCATATCCGTTGCATTGTCTGTAGCCTGGTGCATTGCGGTCATTCTGGCTCCCTGTTCTGCTGCAAAAGAATCTGTAACTGCAGCAAAAAGTTGGGTTTTCAAAGAGTCCGGAATCAACGTGTCGAAAATATATTGCTGAGAGGGTTCAAATATATAATCACTGTTTTCTTCTGTATTTTTATCATTATGTTTTACCGGTAAAAACTGTTCCTGAGTTAAAATTTGAACAGCAGCATTTTTAAACCTGTTATATATTATTTCAATTTTATCAAACTTCTTATTAATAAAATCAGACATAAGTTCTTCGGCAACAACGGAAACGTTTTTAAATGTAAGGTCATCGTAAACACTGTTAAATTCTGCAGATATTTTAAATCCTTTTGCTTTTAAAATTTGACCCGATTTAGAGCCGACGGTATAAATGCATAAATTTCCTTTTTTATATTGGTCTGCATACTGTCCTTCAATTAAACTAATAACTTTTTTAACAATATTTGCATTAAACGGTCCGCACAACCCTCTGTTTGAGCTTATTACAAGCAGCAAAACTTTTTTCTCCGCTCTTTGCTCTGCATATATATTTTCTGCACTTCCGCCTTTTACGTCTCCCAGTCGGCTTAAAATTTCATTCAGTTTATTCGCATAGGGCCTCAATCGGGTAACAGCATTTTGTGCTTTTCTCAATTTTGCTGCGGATACCATTTTCATAGCATTGGTAATCTGCCTTGTAGATTTTACCGACGATATTCTGGTTCGTATTTCTTTTAAATTTGCCATTTTGCAAACAGTTATTTTCTGCTGTTAATTAACGTTTTGTGCTTATGTCAAAGAATTTACAAGCTCAATGTATTCTTTTGCCGCCTCTTCTTTACTTTTACCTTTTTGAGATTCCCACGCATCATATTTTGCCGCACCTTTAAAATCGAAGCCTCCCGGACGTTCACCTTTTACATCTCCTTCCGTAACTTGTTTATAAAGAGCATATAATTTTAAAAGTATATCATTTGACGGACGCTCATTCAGCATTTTTGACTTTGCAACGGCTTCTTCAAAAGCTTGTAAATTCATTTCTTAAGATTATTATGTTAAATTTCTTTATATGATGATGCAATATTTAAGGCAACCTCCTCTAAAATCTTTGTTTCTTCACCGGTGTATTTTCCCTGTGCCAAAGCTTCCAAAACGTTTGAGTGTTTCGTTTTTAGAAATTCGAGGTATTCTTTTTCAAAGTCCTTAACTTTATTTTCCGGAACCGTTCTGAGCAAACCTTTTGTTCCGGCAAAAATAACAGCAATTTGTTCTTCAACTTTATATGGTTCAAATTGTCCTTGCTTTAGTATTTCGACATTTCTTCTTCCTTTTTCCAAAACGGCTAATGTTGAAGAATCTAAATCAGAGCCAAACTTTGAAAATGCCTCTAACTCACGATATTGAGCTTGGTCTAACTTTAATGTTCCCGCAACTTTCTTCATAGATTTAATTTGTGCGTTACCTCCTACTCTTGATACTGAAATACCGACATTAATAGCCGGTCGAATTCCGGAGTTAAACAAGTCTCCGTCAAGAAAAATCTGACCGTCTGTAATTGAAATTACGTTTGTCGGTATGTAAGCAGAAACATCTCCTTCTTGTGTTTCAATTATGGGCAGAGCCGTAAGAGAACCGCCTCCTTTTATTTTGCCTTTTAGTGATTCCGGAACATCATTCATTTTTTTGGCAATATTATCATCATTAATAATTTTTGCCGCACGTTCTAAAAGTCTTGAATGAAGATAAAAAACATCTCCGGGGTATGCTTCACGACCCGGAGGTCTTCTTAAAAGCAAAGAGACTTCTCGGTAAGAAACTGCTTGCTTTGATAAATCATCATAAATAATTAAAGCCGGTCTTCCGGTATCTCTGAAATACTCTCCTATTGCAGCTCCTGCA
The DNA here is from genome assembly GCA_947311125.1 of uncultured Chlorobiota bacterium. GTDB lineage: Bacteria > Bacteroidota > Bacteroidia > Bacteroidales > JAADGE01 > JAADGE01. The sequence goes on along the minus strand of CAMZKI010000234.1, from coordinate 14,660 downwards.
TACGGAGCATAAAACTGCATTGCTGCAGGTTCCGATGCCGTAGCCGAAACTATTACGGTATAAGCCATAGCTCCATGGTCTTCCAACGTTTTTGCAATGTTGGCAACAGTTGAGCCTTTCTGTCCTATCGCAACATAAATACAATAAACAGGCTCTCCTTTATCATAAAATTCTTTTTGATTTATAATCGTATCAATGGCAATTGCGGTTTTTCCTGTCTGCCTGTCCCCAATTATTAATTCCCGCTGACCTCTTCCTATAGGAATCATAGAATCAATAGCCTTGATTCCTGTTTGCAGCGGTTCATTTACCGGCTGTCTGAAAATAACCCCCGGAGCTTTTCGTTCAAGCGGCATATTGAAAACTTCTCCGGTAATTGCTCCTTTTCCGTCAATAGGATTTCCGAGGGTGTCAATAACTCGCCCGAGCATTCCTTCACTTACGTCGATAGATGCTATTTTATTTAGTCGTTTTACGGTATCTCCTTCTTTTATTCCGGCAGACGGTCCTAACAATACGGCACCGACATTATCTTCTTCAAGGTTAAGAGCAATACCTTCAACACCATTCTGAAATTCAATCATTTCATTGTATTTAACTCCTTGTAATCCGTAAATACGAGCAATTCCGTCGCCGACTTCAATTACAGTGCCGACCTCTTTAAATTCAGTATCCGTATTTATGCCTTGCAGTTGCTTTTTTAATATCTCAGAAACTTCTGCGGGATTTATGCCTGCCATATTATTTTATTTTTATGTTAATTATAATTTATATGTTCATCATTTGGTTTTTAATGTCTTTCAGTTTTTCTGCAATACTTGAATTATATTGCATACCGTCAACCGTTAAAACAAATCCTCCGATAATACTTTCATCGGTTTTGCCTGTTAGTTCAATTTTTGACTTAAACTTTTCAGATAAAATTTGAGAAACATCTTTTTTGAGTTTGCTGTCCGGAGTAAATGCCGTTAATAATTCCGCTGATTTTATGTTGTTTTTTTTTCGGTATATATCAATATAGTTTCGGGCGATTGCACCCAAATAAGCTTCTCTTTTATTTTCAGAAAGAAGTTTGAAAAATTTTAGGGTAACATCACAAATTTTATTTTTAAAGACACTTATGAAGATATCCGATTTTTTGGAAGGAAAAATAATAGGATTTTCAAGCATATTCTGAAACTCGGAAATTTTGACAAACTCGGAAATTAACTCCATATCGTTTTTTACGACACTGTCTTTTTTTTGTTCTGTTGCAAAGCCGTAAAGAGCTTTTGCGTATCTGACCGTTATTCTGTTTGTGTTCATTGTGTGTTACAAATATCAAAAGTTAATTTAGGTCTATATCTCTCAACAACTTATCAGCATATTCCTTTTGTTTTTTTTCTGAATCCAAAGAATCTTTCATTATTTTTTCAGCAATATCTATTGATAATGAAACAACCTGCTCTTTAATTTGATTTAATGCTGTGAGTTTTTCGCTTTCAATTTGAGCTTTTGCAGAACCAATAATCTTATCTGCTTCTGTTTTTGCTTCACTTTTTGCGTCTGAAATAATCTTTTCCTTTACTTCTCTGGCTTCTCTTAATAATTTCTCTCGTTCGGCTCTGGCTTCCTGCATTATTTTCTCGTTATCTGATTTTAATCTTGCCATTTCATCTTTAGCAAGTTCCGCTGATTTTAATGCGTCTTCTATAGACTTCTCTCTTTCTTTAAGGGATTTTAAAATCGGCTTCCATGCATACTTTTTTAATATATACAGAACTAAAAGAAAGGATACTGTCATCCAAAAAACTAATCCGAAATCAGGAGTTACTAATCCCATTGTATTAATAGTTTATTTTAAATAAATTTTTTCATTTTTAAAAGAAAGAGTAAAGATAAGCCAACCGCTTATCTTACCCTTTTAATTTTCGGTTGACTATAAAATAATCAACAAACAAATTACAATTGCAAAGAATGCGACACCTTCAACCAGTGCTGCGGCAACAATCATATTTGAACGAATGTCTCCTACCGCCTCCGGCTGACGAGCTATCGCCTCCATAGCCTTTCCGCCGATTTGACCAATGCCTATACCGGCACCTATTACAGCAACTCCGGCACCTATTCCGGCACCCATTGCAGCATAGTCTGCAACTGCTTGTAGTAATACTAATAATAAATCCATAAATATATCATATTAGAGTTAAAAAATACGTTAATGATGTTCTTCCGTTGCCATGCCAAAATATAAGGCGGACAGAAGCGTAAAAACATAAGCCTGGATAAAAGCAACCAAAAGTTCAAGCATATACAAAAATACCGTAAAAGCAACAGTAAGCACAGAGCTGCCGTATCCTGCCGCAGCTCCGTATGCCGCTCCGAAAATAAATATCAGGCTGAAAAAACCCAGAGCAACTATATGTCCGGCTAAAATATTTGCAAAAAGCCGAACCATTAAAACAAACGGTTTTATAAAAATACCCATAAATTCAACCAAAGGCATTAGCGGAACAGGAAACTTCAGCCACCAAGGAACTCCGGGCGTATTAAAAATATGCACCCAGTATGCCTTATTTCCGCTAAACGTGGTAATAACAAAAGTAAAAGCAGCTAAGACCATTGTTACGGCAATATTTCCGGTTAGGTTTGCTCCGCCCGGAAAAATCGGTATTAATCCAAACAAATTATTAAAAAATATAAAGAAAAAAACAGTCAGTAAATACGGTAAGTATTCCATATATTTTTTTTCTCCGATTGATGCTTTCGCAACATCATCTCTTATAAAAATAATTAACGGCTCAATAAAAGATTGAAGTCCTTTCGGAGCTTTTCCTTTTCTTTTTTCATAAGATTTTGCTGTCGAAATAAAGATCCATAAAATAAAAAAAATACTTATAAACAGAGACAATGTGTTTTTTGTTATTGAAATATCATAAGGACGAAGCTCTTTCCCTTCTATTGTTTCAACAATTTTTCCTTTTAGCGGATTTTCTTTTCCGGCGGCAATCTTAAACCCCTCATAACTTTCGTAACCGTGATGAAATTTTGAAGACATAAAAACATGAAAACCTGAATACTTACTGTAAAGAATAACCGGTAACGGGATTTCTATATGGTGCTCCCCGATTGTCATAATGTGCCATACATAAGCATCGCCAACATGTTCCATAATCATTTCTCCCGGATTAAACGTTTCTTCTGCTTCTTCAACCTTTGTTTCATGCTGAGAAAATGCAGACAGATTAAATAAAACCGTAAAAAAACTTAAAAAAATTGCAAATCCGATTTTTGATTTATGAAACATAAAAAACTATTTTTTATCTTAAAACTTAACCGTGTGCAAAAGTATAATTTTTTTTTAAAAAAGATATGAAAATATCTGATTTTTGACAGATTATCAATGTCGTAAAATTACCGTGCAAAAATATTTAATATTATATTATAAAAACGAGTAAATTTGTGAACTTTTACAATATTATGCCGTTTTATTTTTATATATTTTTTTTAAAAAAGCTTTCGTTAAAAAAACTGTTTAACGCAGTTAAGGCTTACTCTTCATACCTGCTCTCTGTTTTATTCAAAAAAACAAACCGTTTTGCATACCCGATAAGTATCTCCGTTGAACCGACAGCTGCGTGTAATCTTAAATGTCCTGAGTGCCCCTCAGGAAATAATACACTGAAAAGGACAAAAGGAGATATGGATTTTGCTCTGTTTAAAAAAATTATTGACGAATTTTCTCCGTATCTCATAAATTTAATATTATATTTTCAAGGCGAACCGTTTTTAAATAAAGAAATTTTTCGCTTTACGGAATATGCCTCCAAAAAAAAGAAAATTTTTACGACAACTTCAACAAACGGACATTTTATTGATGTCGAGACCTCAAAAAAAATAGTCTTATCCGGTTTAGATAAAATTATTATATCTGTTGACGGCGTAACCCAAAAAACATATGAGAAATATCGTAAAAACGGAAATTTAAACAAGGTAATTGAAGGAATAAAAAACCTTGCTGAACAGAGGTCTGTATTAAAATCAAAAACCCCGTTTATCGTTATGCAGTTTATTGTTTTCAGATTTAATGAACACGAAATAAAAAGCATAAAAAAGTTGGCAAAAATGTTGAAGGTTGACAAGCTGGAATTAAAATCGGCACAAATTTATAATTTTGAAAAAAATACACAGCTAATACCGACACTTAAACAATACTCCAGATATAAAAAAAACAAGCACGGAAAAATCGTAATAAAAAATAAACTTAGAAACAAGTGCAATAGACTTTGGATATCAAGTGTTATTACAAATACGGGAGACGTGCTTCCTTGTTGTTTTGACAAAGATGCAAAATATTCGGCAGGAAACATGAAAAACATTTCTTTTAAAGAAATTAATAACAACAATTTTTCGAGAGGTTTCAGAAAAAGAATTTCGGAAGACCGAAAACAAATTGATATTTGCAGAAACTGCACGGAAGGATTGAGAGTATAGATTATAATCTGTTTTAATTTAAAAATAAGTAAACGTGGCAAAAATTATAGTTACCGGAGGAACCGGATATATCGGATCGCATACAACAACAGAGCTTATTAGCTCCGGGTATGAGGTTATTATTGTTGACAATTTATCTAATTCAAACATTAGTGTTCTTGACGGAATAAAAAAAATAACAGGAATAAAACCCGAATTTTATAAAACAGACCTTGCCGATGCTTCAGAAACAGAAGAATTGTTTAATAATATTGCCGATGCCGACGCTCTTATCCATTTTGCAGCATATAAAGCAGTGGGTGAGTCTGTTAAACATCCGCTTAAATATTATCGCAATAATCTTAACTCTCTTCTGAATGTTTTGGAAAATATGTTTGAAAAAGGTATAAAAAATCTGATATTCTCATCATCCTGCACGGTTTACGGACAAGCCGAAAATCTCCCGGTTACGGAAATGTCTCCCATTTTAAAAGCTGATTCTCCTTACGGTAATACCAAACAAATATCAGAAGAAATTATCAGAGACAGCATCAAGGTTTCAAAACAAATAAACGCAATTTTATTACGGTATTTTAACCCGATAGGTGCTCACAAAAGTGCAGAAATCGGAGAATTACCGAAAGGAGAGCCGAATAACCTTGTCCCTTACATAACACAAACAGCAGCGGGAATAAGAGAACAGTTAAAAATTTTCGGGAACGATTACAATACTCCCGACGGCACGGCAATAAGAGATTATATACACGTTACGGATTTAGCAAAAGCACACACGGCAGCTCTGCAACGCTTACTGAACCTCGAAAATAAATCAAATTACGAAATTTTTAATATCGGAACAGGAGAGGGAAATTCCGTTGCAGAAGTTGTCAGAACATTTGAAAAAGTAACCGGCATTAAATTGAACACTAAAGTTGTCGGCAGGCGACCGGGAGATATAGAAAAAATATGGGCGGATGTGTCTCTTGCCGAAAAAGAATTAAAATGGAAAGCCGAGAAATCTCTCGGAGAAGCACTTTTATCTGCCTGGATAAGAGAAAAAAAATATAGGGGTATTTAACAACTGCGAAAAAACATGAACACTGTAAAATTTTATTTATTTTTTGTGATTTTTTTATTCGGATTTAAAACCATTATTGCTCAAACTTCTGACGGTAAAGAAATGCGCGGGGTTTGGATTGCAACGGTCAAACATTTGGATTACCCGAGCAGTAGTTTTCTTTCTGTCAAAGAACAGAAAAGAGAGTTTGTCGAAATGTTGGATTTTTTTTCCGAAATAGGAATAAATGCCGTATTTTTTCAGGTACGTCCGGCAGCCGATGCTTTTTTTGACTCTCCTTACGAACCGTGGTCGGAATGGCTTACGGGAGAGCAGGGAAAAGCCCCGCAACCGTATTACGACCCTATGAAATTTATGATAAAAGAATGCCGTAAAAGAGGAATACAATTTCATGCATGGATAAACCCTTTCAGAGCTGTTGCAACCATTGAATTTGCGGATATTTCAGAGAACCACGTTACGAACCGCAAGCCCGAGTGGTTTTTCACTTACGGTATTAATAAATATTTTGACCCCGGAATACCGGAAGTAAGAAAATATATTGTTAAAATAATTAAAGACATTGTAAGACGATACGACATTGACGGCATTCACTTTGACGATTATTTTTATCCGTATCCTGTCAGAGACGAAAACAACAAGATTGTCCAAGTCCCTGATTATAAAACATATCAAAAATATAACTCCGGGTTTAACAATATTGAAGATTGGAGAAGAAATAACCTGGACTTATTTATAAAGGACGTTTATGATGCCGTGAAAAATGAAAACCCGTATATCAGTTTCGGTATCGCTCCCTCCGGAATTTGGAGAAACAAGGGGAAAGACCCGAAAGGTTCAGACACAAGAGGTTTTGCTCACTATGATTACTTGTATTCCGACGTGTTAAAATGGCTGAAAAGCGGATGGGTAGATTATGTTGCTCCTCAGATATATTGGCCCGTAGGGAACAAATACGCTGACTATAAAACACTTGTGGAGTGGTGGAGCAAACATACTTACGGCAAGCAACTTTATATCGGACATGCCGTTTATAATGCAGGAAAAGATGCCGCATCCCGAGCGTGGCAAAATCCTGAAGAATTGCCGAAACAAATTCAAATAAACCGAAAAACCCCCGAAGTTTTGGGTAGTATTTTTTACAGGGCAAATTCTTTGAAAAAAAATCCTCTCGGTTTTTGCGACAGTCTGAAAAATAACTATTACAAAATAAAAACGACACCTCCGAAAATTCCGTTTATACAACTGCCCGATACATTTGTCATTGTCGAAAATGACAATAATAATGTGCAGCCTGCTGAAACAGAAGCCCGTATGCCGTTTAATGTTTTTGTTACCGAATTGGGAAATAAAATAATGATTTCTTGGGAAAGCAAAGAAAAAAACAATGATTTAACATATATAATTTATAAGTCAGATTCCAAAAGTTCAAAATATACAAGCAAAACAAACATTATTGCCGAAACAAATAAAACATATATCCTTTTAAAAAGAAGAAGATTGCCTTTTTTCAGAAAAAAATACGGAATTACGGTTACGGCAACCGGAAAATCTCAGACAGAAAGCCCTGCAAGTAAAGTTGTTTTTGTAAAATTGTAAGTATTAGCTGAAGAAATTTTTTAAATCTCGTCGGTCTTTTTTTGTCGGCCTGCCGGAACCTCTGTCTCTTTGCAGTAAAGCCTTTTTGTTTATTACCTCAAGGGTGTCAAGGTATTCTTGCGGTGTTATTTCTTCTATGTAATCGGAAACAAGCTTTGCCCCTATTCTGTTGTGTAAAATTTCTTTTATGCGATATATTCTGAAAACGGGCGGGTGTTTTATTTTAATCTCATCTCCGACTTTTATCAGTCTTGACGGTTTCAAGGCTGCGTCATCAATAAAAACGTGTTTCTTTTTACACGCTTCTGCGGCTTTGTTGCGAGTTTTATACAGCCTTACCGACCATAAAAATTTATCAATGCGTTCTGTCGGATTGCTCATCTTTTTTATTTAACTTTTCAGACTCTTTTTCTGCATCGTATCTGCTGTTAAAAAAATTCATCGCTCGGTCAATTCCGATTGTTCCGAAAGTTTTTATTGCTTCAATCATTTTTTCTGTCCTTTCCGGAAGAAGTTTTTTTTCATCCTCATTCCACGCAGACAAGACGTAGTCGGCTTGGTAGCCTTTTCGAAATTTATTACCGATACCGAAACGCAAACGATTAAAGTTTTGATGTCCTAAAACGGCAATTATGTCTTTTAGTCCGTTGTGTCCGCCGTCTCCTCCGTTTTTTTTCAGGCGAATTGTTCCGAAGCTCAATGCTAAGTCATCAACAACTACAAGAGTGTTTTTTGTGTCGACTTTTTCTTTTTTCATCCAATAATCAACAGCCTTACCGCTTAAATTCATAAATGTCATTGGCTTAACGAGAACAAAAATTCTTCCCCGATATTTTACTTTTGTCACATCTGCATAACGCTTGTGCTCAAAAACAGCATCGGACGCTTCGGCAAAAGCGTCCAATACTTTAAATCCTATGTTATGTCGAGTTTCGGCATATTCTTCGCCCGGATTTCCCAACCCGATGATAAGATATTTCATCTTATTTCCATCTGTATCCTTCTGTGCATTTCTTTTAAAAAACCACATCGGAAACGGTTATATTATTTTTCGGATGTCGGTTCTTCTTCTCCGGCTTCTCCTTCTTCTCCTTCCTCTTCATCCGTAAGTGCTCCTGTTGATTTAGCCAGACGAGTTACGTTAACGGTAACAACAACCGATTGAGGATCTAAAAACTCAAGATTATCATACATTTCGTTCAAATCATTGATTCTTACAGCTTCTCCTATTCCTAAATCCGTAACGTCAATATCAATATAATCAGGCATATTATCAGCGGTTGCTTTTACCAATAATTTTCTTCTGTTAACCTGAAGAACTCCCCCGGCTTTTACTCCTTTTGACAAACCGGATGTTTTTACGGGAACAGGTATTTTAAATGCTTTTGAGGTGTCAATTCTGTAAAAATCAATATGTTGAATATCATCTGTTACCGGGTGAAAATCTATAGCTTTCAAAATAGCCTGACATTTCTTCCCGTCAATATCCAAGTTTACGATGTATGAATTAGGCGTATAAACCAATTTTCTGAAGTCGTTTCTGTGTGCATAAAAATGAATGTTTTCTTTTTCTTGACCGTATAGAACACAGGGAACATTTTCTTCTTTTCGCAACTGTTTGGTTGCCTTTTTTCCGATTTCTTTTCTTTCTTTTGCCTTAATTTCTATTGATTTCATATTTGTCTTTATTTTTGATGCTACTCAGATTTACAAAAAACTTCTTGTGAAGAAAGCCGTAAATCCCCATTACATCCGTTAATAATCTCAGCTTTTTTAAATTTCGGGCGGCAAATATAATTAATATATTTATAAAACAGAAAAAATTAAATATGGCTTAGTTTGTTTGCAGAAAACTTGAGCTTATTGACTGATAATGATATATTTTATCAATAACTTTTGCAAATAAATCGGCAACGGACAAAACCTTAATTTTACCGGTTTCTTTTTTTAACGGTATTGTATCAGAAACAATTAGTTCCTTTAATTTAGATGATTCAATTTTTTCATAGGCATTTCCGGATAAAACAGGGTGTGTTATAACGGCTCTTACACTTAAAGCTCCGTTTTCCAAAAGAACTTCAGCAGCTTTTACAATCGTTCCGGCTGTATCAATAATATCATCAACTAAAATGACATTTTTCTCTTTTACGTCTCCGATAATCCTCATCTCACTAACTTCGTTCGCTTTTTCTCTTGATTTATACCCTATAACCATAGGTGCACCGAGGAACTTTGCGTAAGCATTGGCCCTTTTGGTTCCGCCTGTATCCGGAGAGGCAATAGCTATATTTTCAAGTCCCAAACTTTTAATATACGGAATAAAAACGGCAGAGGCAAAAAGATGATCAACGGGAACATTAAAAAAGCCTTGTATTTGGTCGGCATGCAAATCCATTGTTATTATCCTGTCAACACCTGCTGCTGTTAAGATGTCTGCAACCAATTTTGCCGCTATTGCAACCCTGGGTCGGTCTTTTCTGTCTTGCCTTGCAAAACCGAAATACGGAATAACGGCAACAACTTTATATGCCGAGGCTCGTCTGGCAGCATCAATCATTAAAAGAAGTTCAAACAAGTTATCTGAAGGTTGAAAAGTTGACTGAACAATAAAAACAAAGTTTCCTCTTACCGTTTCTTCATACCCGGGCTGATATTCTCCGTCGCTGAACTTTGTAACAAATGACCTTCCTAACTCAATTCCGTAGTTTTCCGTAATTTTCTGTGCAAGATATTTTGATGCTTGACCCGAAAATATTTTAATGTCAGAGTGCATAAGATATAAAAGATTAATATTCTGCTTTTAAAAATGCAAAGGTATTTATTTTTTCAGGTTAAAAATAATTTTTATTATTCCGCTTTCGTATCAAAAAGAGGATTTTTCCGAAACCGGCTTTCATAGCCTTCGTCCGGCGGCAAATCACTTTTTTCTGATGCTTCAACTGCAAGAGCGTCACATCTTTCATTTTCGGGTATGTTTGAGTGCCCTTTTACCCACACAAGCCTTACTTTGTGCTTCCTGAAAACTTTAAGAAACCGTTTCCATAAATCTGAATTCTGTTTTTTGTTAAAGTTCTTTTTTTCCCAAGAAAAAACCCAACCTTTTTCAACTGCATCAACAACATATTTTGAGTCGGAATAAACCATAACATTGCTGCCTTCGTTTTTTAATGCTTCAAGCCCGACAATAACGGCAAGCAATTCCATACGATTATTCGTTGTCAGACGATAGCCCTTCGATAATTCTTTTCTGTATTTTCCCGCAAGTAAAACTACGCCGTAACCGCCGGGTCCGGGGTTTCCCCGTGAAGCTCCGTCAGTATATATCGTTATTTCCATACCTTGCAAAGTTACAAAATTTTCGGAGTAATTCAGAGTTTTAGCAGATAAAAATATGTTTTATAAAACATTTTTAAATCAGTATTTAATGTTATTTTTGTGGAGTTTTAAACAATTTTTAATGTACGCTATGTCAAATGTCATCAAGATAAAAAAAGGATTAGATATAAAATTGGTCGGATTACCGGAAAAGCGGTTGCACACACTTTCCTCGCTGAGTTCATATGGCATAAAACCGACGAACTTTCCCGGAATTACACCAAAAGTTGTTTCAAAAATCGGTACTGAAGTAAAGGCTGGCAGCACACTTTTTTATGATAAATATAACCCTGACGTTGTTTTCTCTTCTCCCGTAAGCGGAAAGGTTGCAGCAATTCACAGAGGAGAAAGAAGGCGAATACTGGAATTTGTAATTGAACCTGACGGAAAAAACGAAAGCGAAGTTTTTAAGAAAGAAAATCCCGAAAATTTGAGCAAAGAAGAAATTAAAGAAAATATATTAAAGAGCGGTTGTTGGCCTTTTATCAGACAGCGTCCTTTCAATATTACGGCAAATCCGAATATTGCTCCCCGCGACATTTTTATTACGTCTTTTGATTCCGCTCCTTTAGCTGCAGATTATAATTACATTGTTAAAGATGATTTTTCTGCATTTCAGACAGGAGTTAATGCATTAAAAAAACTAACGGAAGGAAATGTTTATCTCGGAATCAAAGCCGGAGAAACAGCAAACCCATTTTCAAATACCGCAAATGTCGAAAAATATGAGTTTTCGGGACCACACCCTGCCGGAAACGTAGGGGTACAAATCAATAAAATAAAACCGATAAACAAAGGAGAGGTTGTTTGGACATTAAGTGCTGCCGATGTTATAATAATAGGACGGTTATTTGAAACGGGAACATATAATCCTGAAAGAATTATTGCTCTCGGCGGGTCGGAAATAAAACATCCTCAATATTATAAAACCTTACTCGGAACTAAAGTTTCTGAAATTCTTAAAGAACAATTAAAAGATAACGGCATTAATAAAAGAATTATATCAGGAAATGTTCTTACCGGTGAAAAAATATCCGAAAATGAGTATATCGGTTTTTATGATACATCTGTAACGGTTATTCCGGAAGGAGATAAACCTGAGTTTTTCGGATGGGCAAAACCGGGCTTTGATAAATTCAGTATATCCAGAACATTTTTCAGCTGGCTTAACCCTAAAAAAGAATGGGTTTTAGATGCAAACATTCATGGCGGAGAGCGTCCGTTTATAGTAACAGGAGAAATGGAAAAGGTTTTTCCTATGGATATTTTTCCTATGCAATTGATAAAAGCAATAATTATAAAAGACCTTGACTTAATGGAAGAACTCGGTATTTATGAAGTTGCGGAGGAAGATTTTGCTCTTTGCGAGGTAATAAATACATCTAAAATAGAAATACAAAAGATAATAAGAGAAGGGTTTGAATTTGCAATAAAAGAACTCGGATAATTAAATACAAAAATCTCAACAGAAATATATAAATATAAACATGAAAGGTTTAGAAAAATATTTTGAAAAAATAAAACCTAACTTTGAAAAAGGCGGAAAATATGAAAGGTGGGGGTCCGTTTTTGAAAGTTTTGAAACATTTTTATTTGTTCCCGCAAAAACAGCACCTAAAAGAGGTGCACATATTCGCGACGCTATTGACACTAAGCGATTAATGAGCATAGTAGTTATAGCCTTAATTCCGTCTTTATTGTTCGGAATGTGGAATACAGGATATCAACATTTTTTGTCAACGGGAACCGATGTCGGGTTTTGGCAGGAATTTTTGTACGGTTTCATAAAAGTGATGCCTCTTGTACTGGTATCATATATTGCCGGTCTCGGAACAGAGTTTGTTTTTGTTTATATAAAGAAAAAAGAAATTGAAGAAGGTTTTTTAGTATCCGGTTTACTGATTCCTCTGATAGTTCCCGTAGACGTTCCTCTTTGGATGGTTGCTGTTGCAACGATTCTTGCTGTTATTCTCGGAAAAGAAGTTTTCGGCGGAACGGGAATGAATATTTTCAACCCGGCTTTGCTTGCCAGAGCATTTTTGTTTTTCGGGTACGCAAAAAAAATGTCCGGAGATAAGGTTTGGATTTCCGGTCTTGAAAAAGGACAAAATGTTATTGACGGATTTTCGGGGGCAACACCTCTTGCTCAATTTGCCGGAACAACAAAAGAACAATTAGCTGACGGCGGCTTTAAAATTTTTGACGGGCTTCACAATAATATTGTATCTGCCTATGATATGTTTATGGGCTGGATTCCGGGATCCGTAGGCGAAACCTCTACTTTAATGATATTGATAGGTGCTGCTATTTTAGTATATACCGGTGTTGCAAGCTGGAAAATTATGCTTTCCGGATTCCTGGGTGCATCTGCTATGGGATTATTGCTTAATATTTTACCGGACGGTATGAATCCGTATTTTGAGTTGCCCTTTTACTATCACCTGATTTCCGGCGGGTTGGCATTCGGAATTGTTTTTATGGCTACAGATCCGGTTACATCGGCACAAACAGAAAAAGGAAAATGGATTTACGGAGCCCTAACAGGTGTGCTTATAATTATAATAAGAGTCTTTAATCCCGGCTATCCGGAAGGAACAATGCTTGCCATATTATTAATGAACGCCTTTGCTCCGTTAATTGACCATTACATAATAAGAGCAAACGTTAAAAAACGAATGAAACGTATAAAAGTTAATGCTTAACCCGGTTTTGTTAAAAATATAAATAACAGACAAATGAAATTAGATACAAACAGCAATTTATACACATTTTTATATTCTTCAATTCTTGTTATTGTTGTTGCTGCAGCATTGGCATTTACGGCTGTCAAGCTAAAACCTCTTCAGGATAAAAATGTCAAAGTTGAAAAAATGAAGAATATATTGCAGTCAATAGGAGTTGTTGCAAATGCAGAAAATGCAGAAGACCTTTACAATAAATATATTACAGACTCTTATACCGTAAATGCTAAAGGAGAAAAAATCGAAGGAAAAGATGCTTTTTCGGTTAATATGAAAAAACAATTTAAGCTAAAACCTGAAAACCGGACTCTTCCTGTTTATGAAGCAAAAATTGATGACGGTTCAAAAAAAGTAATAATTCCTTTACGGGGAAAGGGGCTTTGGGGTCCTATTTGGGGCTATTTTGCATTAAATGATGATTATAATACAATATACGGAGCCGTTTTTGACCACAAGGGAGAGACTCCCGGTTTGGGTGCTGAAATTGCAACAAAAGAATTTCAAAAACAGTTTGCGGGAAAAACACTTTTTGACGGAGAAAACCTTGTTTCAATAACTGTTTATAAAGGCGGCAGCGGATCTGCTGAAAAAGCCGGAGATACAAAACACGGTATTGACGGAATTTCCGGCGGAACCATAACAAGTAAAGATTTAGAAAAAATGGTAAAAGACGAATGGTTGTTTTCGTATAAAAGTTTCCTTGTTAAAAATAAAGAACTAAAGAAATAATAAAAATGGGAAAAAATTTAAAACTTATTACAGACCCTTTAAACCTAAACAATCCTATTACGGTTCAGGTACTGGGGATATGTTCAGCTCTTGCGGTTACGGTAAAGCTTATGCCGGCAATAGTTATGTCACTGTCCGTAATTGCCGTAATGGCTTTTGCAAATGTTATAATTTCGCTTTTGAGAAATACAATTCCTTCTCGTATCAGAATTATTGTTCAATTAGTGGTAATCGCAGCCTTAGTAATTATTGTAGACCAGATATTGAAAGCATATGTTTATGATATAAGTAAACAACTTTCAGTTTTTGTCGGTTTGATTATAACAAATTGTATTATTATGGGAAGACTTGAGGCATTTGCACTCGGAAACAAACCTATTCCTTCTTTTTTAGACGGTATCGGAAACGGAGCGGGTTATGCCGTTATCCTTATAATTGTTTCTGCCGTCAGAGAATTTTTCGGGTCGGGTTCTCTTGCAGGATTTAAAATAATACCTCAAAGTTTTTATGATTTCGGATATTCCGATAACGGCCTTATAATTTTGCCTCCTATGGCATTAATTATAGTAGGTGTAATTATTTGGGTTCAAAGAAGTAAAACAAGAGAACTTATTGAAAATTAAAAATATACGAAAATTGAAATAAAATGGAAGAATATATAAACATCTTCGTAAAATCTGTTTTTG
>CAMZKI010000233.1 GCA_947311125.1 uncultured Chlorobiota bacterium | reverse complement strand
TTCAATTAAAAAACAAATATTGACAAGTTTTTATTAAAAGTTGATATTTGATAATAATTTTTTAAAAATATGGATGAAGTTATAACAGCAACAATAATTACGGTAAGTTCCGTAGGTTTGGCGGCTGCCGTTATCCTTTATTGGGCATCGCAAAAATTTAAAGTATTTGAAGATCCTCGTATAGACGATGTCGAAAAAGAACTGCCGGCTGCAAATTGCGGAGGCTGCGGATTGCCCGGATGTCGTAATTTTGCGGAAGCTTGTGTAAAAACGGATAATTTGGACGACCTGTTTTGTCCTGTAGGCGGAAACGAAACAATGGCAAAAGTGGCAAAAGTTTTGGGCAGGGAAGTGCATAAAAAGGATAAACAAGTTGCCGTTGTAAAGTGTAACGGAGCACCACAATTCAGAAAAAAAATTAATAAGTATGACGGTGTAAAAAATTGTACTATAGTTGCCAATTTCTATTCCGGCGATACAGCATGTCAATACGGATGTCTCGGTTTCGGCGAATGTGTTGATGCTTGTAGCTTCGATGCAATGTTTATGGACCCGCAGACAGGACTCCCCGTAGTTTTAGAAGATAAATGTACCGCATGCGGTGCCTGTGTTGAAGCTTGCCCGAAAGATATTATCGAGCTTCGCCCGACAGGTAAGAAGAGTCGAAGAATTTTTGTTTCGTGCATAAATCAAGACAGAGGTGGAACTGCCAAAAAAGCTTGCTCCGTTGCCTGTACAGGTTGTTCTTTATGTCTTAAAGAATGCAAATATGATGCAATAAAGATTGAAAATTTCTTGTCGTACATAGACCCGTATAAATGCGTTCTTTGCAGAAAATGCGTGAGTGTTTGTCCTACCGATGCTATTTGGGAGGTTAATTTTCCGGCAAGAAAGCTTAAGCCTGAATAAAATTCGGCAGAGCTTAAAACAATTAAAAGAGGATAGAATATTTTTAATATTTAATACAACATATAATGTTAAAAACGTTTCCGAAAGGCGGTATTCATCCGCCGGAAAATAAAATAACGGCAGACAAAGAGACTGTAACTTTGCCGATACCGAAAAAGGTCATAATTCCGGTTTCGCAACACATAGGCGCTCCGGCAAAAGTTATTGTTAAAAAAAATGACAAGGTAAAAACAGGACAAATGATAGCACAAAGCAACGGCTTTGTTTCTGCCTGTATCCATTCATCAGTATCAGGAACTGTTTTTAAAGTTGATAATATTCCCGATGCCGGCGGATATAAAAGGCTAGCCGTTGTTATAAATGTTGAAGAAGACGAATGGCTTGATACTATTGACAGAAGCGAAGATATAATTAAAGAAATTAATTCAGATAAGAATGAAATTCTGAAAAAAATACATGATGCCGGAGTTGTAGGTCTGGGAGGAGCTACATTTCCGACTCATGTTAAACTTCTTCCTCCTAAAAGTATGAAACCTGAAGTATTAATTATCAACGGGGCTGAATGCGAACCTTACCTCACAGCCGATTATCGCTTAATGCTTGAAAAAAGCGAAGAACTTTTAATCGGTATAAAAATTTTAATGAAAGCTCTTTCTGTAAACAAAGCAGTTATAGGTATAGAGAATAACAAGCCGGATGCAATAAACAAACTTGAGACGTTATCCGGAAATTATGATAATATTTTGATAGCAGCATTAAAAACTAAATATCCTCAAGGCGGAGAAAAGCAATTAATAAAAGCGGTAACCGGTAAAGAAGTTCCCTCCGGAGAATTGCCGGTAAAAGTCGGAGCCGTAGTTCAGAATGTAGGGACTGTATTTGCCGTTTACGAAGCCGTTCAGAAGAACAAGCCTTTGATTGACAGAATTGTAACAGTAACCGGTAAATATCTTTCTAACCCGGGAAACTTTAAAGTAAGAATAGGAACATCGGTTAAAGAGCTGATTAATACGGCAGGCGGGCTGCCTGAAAATACCGGGAAAATAATTTCCGGCGGGCCTATGATGGGGAGAGCACTGATAACAGACAACACCGGAATAACAAAAGGAACTTCGGGAATATTGATTTTATCCGAGCAAGAATCGAAGAGAAGGAGTATAAAACCATGTATCAGGTGTGCAAAATGTGTTGAGGTATGTCCTATGGGCTTAGAGCCTTTCTTTCTTATGGCATTGTCCCGAAAAACATTATTTGAAAAAACAGAAAATGAAGGTATCTTTGATTGTATAGAATGCGGTTCGTGCAGCTATATTTGTCCGTCTGACAGACCTTTACTTGATTTTATAAGGTTGTCAAAAAAAGAAGTTGCTTTAATAAGAAAAGCCAAAAGAATAAAATAAAAAATATATAATAAAGTTATAACGCCTTATGTCTAAACTAATCGTATCACTTTCTCCGCATCAGTTTGGTTCAAACTCAGTTAAAAAACTGATGTTCGGTGTGCTGATTGCATTATTGCCTACCCTGTTTGTTTCCGTTTGGTATTTCGGACTGGGAGCAATTACGATAATCGTTACATCTGTGCTTTCTTCGGTGTTTTTTGAATATGTATTTACTCGGTTTTTACTGAAGAAACCATCGACAATTTCTGACGGTTCGGCAATTTTAACGGGCTTATTACTGGCATTTAATCTGCCGAGTAATTTACCTTTTTGGTTAGTAATTATCGGAGCATTTTTTGCAATAGTTGTCGCTAAAATATCATTCGGAGGCATCGGAAGCAATATTTTTAATCCTGCGTTAGCGGGTCGAGTATTTCTTTTAATTTCATGGCCTGTTCAAATGACGTCTTGGCCCGAACCAAGTCCTTTAAGTAAGCATCTGCTCGGTTATACGGATGTTACAACAGGAGCAACACCTTTGGGTGTATTGTCGGAAGGGTTGAGAAGCGGAGAATCTGCAACTAAGCTCATAAGCCGGGTTCCGGACTATCTGCAGTTGTTTATGGGGAATGCAGGCGGTTCAATCGGAGAAGTAGGTGCTGCGGCAATTCTCATAGGTTTAGTCTATATGCTGATGAAAAAAATAATATCATGGCACATTCCCGTATCAATTTTGGGGACGGTTGCTATTTTTACCGGAATACTATGGTTTGCAAACCCTGATAAATTTGCAGACCCTCTGTTTCATCTTTTAAGCGGAGGAATAATGCTCGGTGCCGTGTTTATGGCAACAGATTACGTAACATCACCTATGAGCAAAAGAGGAATGTTGATTTACGGTGTCGGGATAGGATTACTGACAGTGGTTATTCGTGTTTGGGGAGCATTCCCGGAAGGTGTTTCTTTTGCAATTCTTATAATGAATGCTTTTGTCCCTTTAATTAATATGTATATTAAACCCAAACGTTTCGGAAAAAATAAAAGATAAAAAATGGCACAAAGAGAATCTACATTTGTAAATATGGTTGTTGTTTTGTTCTTGATTTCGGCAATTGCAGCAACAGCTTTGGCCTTTGTATATCAGGCGACCAAAGATCCTATTCAAAAATCAAAGTTTGAAAAAAAGAAGCAGGCAATAAAAAATGTTGTTAATGATTTTGATAATAATCCGATTGAAGAAATGTTTAAAATTCCTGTTGAAGGAGGAGACAGCGTAGAGTGTTATCCGGCAAAAAAAGATGGTAAAATTGTCGGTTATGCCGTTAAAACATTCTCTAAAAAAGGTTTTAGCGGACTCATTACCGTAATGGTAGGATTTGACCCCGACGGACACATTCATAAAACAGCCGTATTGGAACATCACGAAACACCCGGGCTTGGAGATAAAATGCAAAGAAATAAATCAAATTTCAGCAAACAGTTTGATAATATGGATGTTCCGGATATTCCTGATAAAGATAACGACGGTATCATCATAGAAGTTAAAAAAGATAACGGAACAGTTGACGCCATAACAGCTGCAACCATTACTTCAAGAGCATTTTGTGATGCAGCGGAACGAGCATATAATGCTTTTAAAAAAATTAAAAAATAATCGAATATGAATAAACTGAAAATATTTACAAAAGGCTTTTTTTCCGAAAATGCAGTTTTTGTAATGCTTCTGGGTTTATGTCCGACGCTTGGAACAACAACATCTGCAATTAACGGGCTCGGTATGGGGCTGGCAACGACATTTGTTTTGGTTATGTCAAACATTGTTGTTTCATTAGTTAAAAAACAAATACCTGATAAGGTCAGAATACCTGCATTTATAGTAATAATTGCTTCTTTTGTTACGATAGTGGAACTTACTATGCAAGCATATGTTCCTGATTTATATGATGTTTTAGGGCTTTTCATTCCCTTGATAGTCGTAAACTGCCTGATACTCGGGCGTGCCGAAGCTTTTGCCTCAAAAAATAATATCATTGATTCTGTTCTTGACGGCTTCGGTATGGGATTGGGTTTTTCAATGGCTCTGACAATGTTAGGTGCTGTAAGAGAAATACTGGGCAGCGGTTCAGTTTTTAACATTAAAATTTATGAGGGCGACGGTGCTTTAGTTTTTGTTCTTGCTCCGGGGGCATTTATAGTTTTAGGATATTTAATTGCTTTGGTTAACAGACTTCAAAAACGAAAAAGTATATAAATTAAAAACTTGAAGAAATGGAATATATCTTGATTATAATTTCCGCAATATTCGTAAATAACGTAGTATTATCTCGGTTCCTCGGATTGTGTCCGTTTTTCGGTGTTTCCAAACAAGTTGAGACAGCAGCGGGAATGGGCGGTGCAGTAGTTTTTGTAATGACGGTAGCCACAATAGTAACATACCTTTTGCAGAAATATATTTTAATTTCATTCAATATTGAATATATGCAGACAATTACGTTTATTCTCGTAATAGCAGCATTAGTTCAGCTTGTGGAAATTATTTTAAAAAAAGTAAGCCCCTCATTGTATCAGGCTCTCGGAATATTTTTACCTCTCATAACAACTAACTGTGCCGTTCTCGGAGTAGCTATTATTGCTGTTCAGACAGAGGGATACGATTTGATTAAAAGCACGGTATTTGCAATAGCATCGGCAATAGGCTTTGCATTGTCTTTGGTAATCTTTGCGGGTTTAAGAGAACAACTTGAGCTTTCGGATGTTCCCGAAGGAATGAAGGGAGTGCCTATAGCTTTTGTAACTGCCGGTTTGTTGGCTCTTGCATTTATGGGGTTCTCAGGTATAGCATAGTTTTTTGAAACAATTTTATTTTTCGGGCGTATAAAAGATTACAATTTTTATAATCGAATTTATTAGTTAGTGATGAAAAATATTGTATTCTTTATATTGAGTTTTATTTATATAAGCTCCTTTTCTCAAAATGAGAGAATCTCTGTAGATTTGTCGGAGTTTAAGATTAAACCTGAAGGATATGAAAAAGCAAAACAGAATTTAAAAAAAGCCGATGCTCTTTTCAGAAAAAACAAGAGAGGCAGTTATTTAAAAGCTCTGCCTTATTATTTGAAAGCTTATGAATACGATTCTGAAAATCCGGAATTAAACTATCTTATAGGTGTTTCGTATTTAGAATCAGTTCAGAAAAAAAAGGCGTTAGAGTATCTTAAAAAAGCCTATTTTATTGAGCCGTATGTATCTATGCTGATTCACTGGCAATTAGGCAGAGCATATCAGTATAATGCTGATTTTGACAATGCATTGAAGGAATATCATATATTTAAAAAAATACTGAAAAAATACGGCAGAAATACAGATAAAGTAAATAAAAGAATAAAAGAATGCGAAAGCGGAAAAATACTTGCGGAAATTCCTATAGATGCCATGATTATACGTCTCGAAGTTCTTAATTCGGAATATCCTGATTATGCCCCGCTTATTTCTGCCGACAAATCAATGATGATTTTTACGAGCAGACGGAAAGGGAGCACCGGAGGGTTACTTTCTGAAGACGACGGAATGTATTTTGAAGACATTTATGTTTCATACAATAAAAACGGGCATTGGACTAAACCTAAGAATATAGGACAACCTTTAAATACAAATTCACACGATGCAACAGTGGGACTATCTCCCGACGGGCAAAAACTCTTTCTTTACAGAAATCTTGATATTTACATTTCGGAACTCAAAGGAAACAGATGGACAAAGCCGGAAAGACTGCCCTCAACTATTAATACCGATGCCGTTGAGAACTCTGCCTGCATTTCTTTTGACGGGAAGGAACTTTATTTTATAAGAGGAAAAACATTAAACCCGGAAACCAGCAACGGGGATATTTATGTCAGTAAAAAAATAAACGGAAAATGGGGGAAGGCTCATAAATTGAGTAATGTAATAAACACAAAATATGATGAAGACGGCGTATTTATGCATCCTGACGGTAAAACCTTATATTTCAGTTCTAAGGGGCATAACTCAATGGGAGGATACGATATTTTTCGAACGGTAAAACTTGATGACGGAACTTGGGCAGAGCCTGTCAACTTGGGGTTTCCCGTTAATTCTCCGGATGACGACCTGTATTTTGTTATGGCAGCAAACGGACAGGACGGCTATTACTCTTCCGTTAAAAAAGACGGAAAGGGTTTTATGGATATATATAAAATTGACTTCCCAAAGGAAATAAAGTTTAAAGACGATGAAAAAATTACGGATATTGAAGCGAAACTTACAATTGTTAAAGGTGAGGTTTCCGATGCCGAAACCGGAGCAAAATTAAATACCGAGATTAAAATATTTGATAATGAACAAGATTTGCATATTCTGACGGCAAAATCAAACAGTGTAACAGGGAACTATCTTGTTTCTTTGCCATCGGGTAAAAATTACGGTATGGAGGTTAAAAAAGAAGGATACTTATTTTATTCCGATAACTTTAACATTCCTAAGTCAGAGTCATATCAGGAGATTGTTAAAAATATAAAACTTTATCCCATAAAAAAAGACGCAAAGGTTATTCTGAGAAATATTTTTTTCGATTTTGACAAAGCGACATTAAGACCTGAGTCTTATTCCGAACTTAACAGATTAAAGAAACTTTTAAATGAGAACCCGACAATGAAAATTGAGATATCGGGTCATACCGATAACAAAGGAAGCTACGAATATAATGTAAAACTATCAAAAGACAGAGCTCAATCGGTAGTTAGTTACCTGATATCAAAAGGTATAAGTTCGAGCAGATTGACTTCTCGAGGGGCTTCTTGGAACGAACCCGTTGATACGAACAGTACTGATGAAGGAAGACAAAATAACAGACGCGTGGAGTTCAAAGTTATAGCAAAATAACCTTTTGGGGCTTAAATTCCGGAAAACAACCTACAAATAACACATATATAAGTATTAAAATATATGTATTATTTCAGTTCTTGGGTTTATTTGTCTTACTTTTGTATCCGAAAATTTTTGATGTGAATTTAAAAATAAAGGATACAACAAAAGGGTACATTCTTGTCATTATCTCGGTTTTGGCAATGGCAAATGTCTATATCTTCAGTAAAGCATCTTTAAATTTAGTGCATTTGAGTCAATTCGGTGTATATTGGTTTGCGTTCGGAATATTTTTTAATTTACTTTTTAGTCGCAAGCAGCTTAAACCGGAGGTAATAAAACCTGTTTTACGAGAAAACTTTTTATTTATACTTTTAGTCGGAGTGCTTGAGTTAGCAGGAACAGCAGCTTTTTTTACTGCCGTAAAAACAATGACGAATCCTGCACTTGTTTCTTTTTTTGCTAATTCAACTCCGGTATTTGTTACGATATTGGGCATTATTGTATTAAAAGAGCGATTTAATGCACTTGAAATTTTAGGAATTTTTCTCACTGTTGCAGGAGCTTTTGTTATTGCATATAACCCGGGGTTAGAAATCCGCTCCGACTTTTATAAGGCATTAGTTCTTATTTTAATATCCGGAGTAAGCTTTGCTGTTTCAACTGTTTTATCAAAGAAAAACATAAAAAAAGTTCCGCCTTCCGTGTTAAGTATAAACAGAGTTGTATTTTTATTCGTTGCATCCGTTATTTTTTTGGTTATCTCCGGCAATTCGGCGTTTATACCTAAAGAGGCTTTGATTTGGCTGTCAGCAGGGGCTTTTTTAGGACCTTTT
>CAMZKI010000232.1 GCA_947311125.1 uncultured Chlorobiota bacterium | reverse complement strand
CATTACCCGTAATTATACGCCATATCGGATATTTAATTTTTCCGGTGTTTGATTTGATAAATAAACTTGATAACACTAATTGGATTAAAAATCATCCGAAACTGGGGAATTATCACGGAGGATATTTTATAATTGCAAAAAAATGAAAATACAGGAAGAAATAAAATTTAACAAATACGAAAAAAGAGGTAAAGATTATCATTATAAACAAATTGACATTAAAAATCCTTTTACATTTAATGCTTTTGTACATGCACGGTATATCAAACACATATTATTATTAAAAAAGCTGCTATATGAAAAAAACATCCAAACATCGCAAAAGTTAAACTTATTAGATATGGGCTGTGGCGATGGAGTTTTATTATTTTTAATCAAAAAATACCTTCCCGGTTACCAATTTAATTTTTATGGAATTGATTTATCTGAAACAGCTCTGCAAACAGCTCAAATTAAAATTCCCGATGCAGTTTTTTATCAAAAAGGTGTTTACGATACCGGCTTTGAAAATGATTTTTTCGATATTATATTATCATCTGATGTAATTGAACATGTAAATTTTC
Organism: uncultured Chlorobiota bacterium; assembly: GCA_947311125.1. Lineage (GTDB taxonomy): Bacteria > Bacteroidota > Bacteroidia > Bacteroidales > JAADGE01 > JAADGE01. The sequence goes on along the minus strand of CAMZKI010000232.1, from coordinate 31,118 downwards.
CTGATAAAATGCTTGAAGAAGCCAAGAGGGTAGCTAAACCGGAAGCAAGTATCATATTTGGCACTCCTATCCGATATACAGAAAAACCGGTAGATAAAATGCATGTTAAAGAGTTTTTTCCTAATGAGTTTAAACAAGTTTTTGAGAAATATTTTAGTGATGTTAAAATAATTTGTACCCACAAACTATATAACTTACTTAAATATCAAAAATTATTAAAAATATTTAATAAAAAAATTGCCATGAACAGATATTACTACTATCTGTTCTCCTTATTTTCAAAAAATCCGTTTTTAAACTCCACCACTGAAAACAAAGAGCTTTTTACATATATGTTTGCGTCCGGAATAAAAAAAAGTCCTAATGAAAACAATCCACAAACATAATCCATACATTATTCTCGGTGTTCATCGTTCGGGAACTACTTTAATGTCCGGTATTTTTACCCGTGCAGGTATTTTTATGGGAAAAAATCAAAACGTAAATAAAGAGGCTGTATTTTTTTACCGGCTTAATAATAAAGCTTTATTAGAAAATAAATCAACGGCTTATGATTTTGATATTTTCCTTGAAAAGTTAAATAATCCGGAGTTTGTAGATCATTTAACCAAAAAATTTAATAAGGAACTTAACCGAAACATAAACTCAAAATTTTTCGGATATATAAATTTATTAAAATATTCATTTCAAAATAAAGACATAAAATGGGGATTTAAAGACCCCCGAACTGTTTTACTTTATCCTGTTTGGAACAATATATTTCCCGATGCAAAATATTTAATAGTTTTTCGCAATCCGGTGGATGTTTGTATAAGCACCTATTATTTTGAACAAAAAAGATATCAGAAAAAATTAAAAAAACGTCCCGATTTAAAATTCGGAATGCCTTTGGAAAAAGCTTTTGAAGTTTGGAAAAAATTCAATAAAATACTTTTAAAAATTGCCGAAAATAAAACAAATACTTTAGCGGTAAAATATGAGGATTTAAAAACCGAAGAAGTAATTAATAAAATAATCGAATTTACCGGCAGCCGAATAAACAATAAAGAAATAGATAATATAATAAAAGACCGACCAAGTAATTACAAACTCCCTGAGGGATATACACAATTAATTGATTTAGTAAAAAAGGATGAGTTGGTTAAAAAGTTATACCCGAATTTAAAGTTTTAAAATGCAAAAAGAAATAATAAATACCGATAAATTATTTAAAACAAATAAAGCATTAAGCGTTTTGCCCGAAACAATTACCGTCTGGCACGATTTAAACCTAAACCCTGCTAAAATAGACATTATTGTTACCGGTTTTGGCAAAGCCGAACTAAGCAATGCAAGTGCACTTAATTACATTTTACTGGAAGATAAATTACCGGTAAATATCATTATTGTAGAATCATCAGGAGATAAAAATGTATATGAACAACTGTTAAATCATAAAAAAGTCAGTAAAATTCTTATAAAAGACCCAAAAGTAAGCCATCCTGTATATGGTGCCGGCTCCTACGGAATGGCTGTTACGGCTTCGGTAGGCTTTTATTTTTCAAAATCGCCTTATGTTTTTTTCAGCCATAACGATATGATTGCCTTAAAAAAAGACTTTTTAAAACACCTTTTGTCTAAATTAAATGAAAACCTGCGTATAGCATCATTTACTCAAAGGCACATTTTACCCTTTACCGGTTGTATGCTGATTGACCGCAATGTTATTGAAAATTCACAAACAGATTGGCTGCTTTATGATAAAAACCTTTATATTCAACAATCAAACTTTATCCAAGAAATATGTAAAATTCGCAAAAACGGAAAAACATGGTTAAAATGCAACTGGATTGATGCAGGAGAAGCATTTATTTATGAAGAGCTTAGCAAAAATAAACAAATGTATGTTGCTGCATCTTTTGGCGGAACCAGAGGTATGTGGATAACGCCTTTTGAGCTGATGCAAATTAAAGAACAGGATATTTCCGATATAAAAAATTTAATAGCTTACGGTAAAAGAAATATTTTAAAAAAAGAATTTCAAAAAAAATACAAATTTGTACTTAAAGCAGGACGAAAATGGGAAAGTTTACGCTGGTTTTTAAGTGGTAAAAAAAATTATTGGCGATACTCATTGGATGATGAGGGAGATTTAATATTTATACATCATGGCAGAGGTACACGCAGAAGTTTAAACCGGTGGTTGGAATTTACGAAAAAATTAAACACTCGTTTGTCTTAGCTTTTTGTTTTAAAAGATACTGTTAAAACAATATAATTCAATACATTAAAAACAAAAAATTTTGTGTAAACAAACCACTCTATGCTTTTTGTAAAAAAATAAACACTTAACGAGCTGATTAAAGTTATTACAGGCACCGTAATTTTTGTGTGTATCAGTTTTTTTTCATTTTTTTCAGCAAGTATTTTTTTTGATAAAACAGAACTTATCAAAAACAAGGGGATAATCCATATAAAAATTTTAAAATATCTAGCCGAATAAAGATATTTTTCCGTATAGAGTAAGCGAACCAAATCATCGGCAATGAAGTAAAAAGTTACACTTAAAATAAGCCCTGTAACAAAAATAATGATTCTTTGTAAAAAACTTATCTTTATCTTATATTTGGCAAACTTCGGAAATGTAATAGCAGTTACACTTTTTATAAAACTTTTAATTATATTGATTAAGCCCAAAGCAATAGAATAAACAGCCAATGCTTTTATATCCAATATCCCGATTAATATTTTATCAAAATGATTAACCAGTGTGTTTAAAATACTTAATTTTGTTATAAATCCGGCATATGGCAAAGTATCACTTCCTTTTTTATCATTCTCAATATATCTTTTTGTTTTGATATATAAAACAATATTAAAAAATGCAGAACCTGCCAAATAGGCAAATACTGCCGGTAACAGGTAATCAGGAAATAAAAATATTACAGTAATTGTTAAACCGCTTTTCCCAATGGTCATTAAAATGTTTTGCTTTGTGAAAGTTTCAAATTTTTCTTTAGCCTTCAACAAAGCCATCCATTTGTCAAAAGAATACAAAAAAGGAAAAACCAGAGCTGAAAATATTAAAGAATAACTTACAATATTCTCATCCTTAAAATAATAATAAGCGGCAACAAAAAAAATAAGGAAACTTCCTATAAATGAAAACTTAAAAGCGAGTTTTACACTTAATTCAAAGTCGCCGTCATTACCTTTGGCTATACTTCGAATCAATGCAGGATTTAATCCGGGAATTGAAAAAAATGAAAAAAACGCAATTATTGCCAAAACCAACTGATACGCACCGTAAGTTTCTTGACTAAAATATCTTGCAAACAGCACAGATGTTATCAAACCGGCGAGCATAGCTACTGCTTGGTTTAATATCATCCAAAACCCGTTCTCCACAAAATACGGCAAATCAAAACCTAATTTATCGCCTGCTGTCTTTGAAATATTATATATTTTTCGCCTTAGCTTTTTCATAATTAACAAAAGCTAAAAGTAACAATTTTTTATTTTCAAAATAATTATCCTAATTTTGAATGCAACTGATTCTTTGATTATGAAGCGAAGTAAAAAAACAAAAATAAACATCCCCCAAGCCAAACAAGTAAAACAAAAAAAAATAAAACAGGCAAATAAGCCCGAAAATACCGTAAAATTTGAAAAATATTTTAATGTTTGGACACTTTTTGCCTTAATTATCATTATCGGATTTTTTGCCTTCTCAAAATATTTTACCGGAGAATACTTATTTTATTTCAAAGACATCGGCAGCGACACAATTAATCAAAACTACCCTGCCGTTGTTCATAAAATGAATCTGCTTAAAGAGGGTTTCTTTTCAAAGTGGAGCTTTTATAAAGGGGCGGGAGATGAGTATGTAACAGGAATTTCGCCGGAACCTTACGGTCTTTTAAGAACCGGTATTAACTATATCGGAGCAAAAACAAACGGTGAAAATTTCTTTATTTACGGCAGATTTTTACAGATTTTCATTTTTTATTTTTTACTTACCGGCATTGTAAGCTATTTGTATTTCAGAACCTTATCCTTTAAAAAATACGTATCATTTATCGGTGCGTTACTTATCTCTTTTTCGGGTTATATGGTGGTAGGTGCAGGCTGGGGCTTTTCGTCTCATATTTTTAAAGCAATGTTTTTACTTTTTGCTTTTGAGCAACTTTATTTGAAAAAACATTGGTATTTCTTCCCGTTTGCAATAATATGGCTGTCATCAAATCCCTACGTGCTTTATATTTATACTGTTTTTTTGTTTTTATATTCACTTTTCAGATATTTTTCAGAAGAAAAAAATAAATTATCCGGCTACCTTAAATTGTCCGGAAAAATGATACTTCTCGGATTTGTCGGCTTAATGATGAACTTTACTCAGTTGTTACGTTCTTTTTTGAAAATGTATAACAGCCCGCGAGTTGCCGGAGATGCCTCATACACCAATATTTTAACCTCAGGACAGAATATTACCGAACACGGAAATCTTGCCGGAACAACTGTTTTCCGCTTTTTTTCATCCGATATTCTCGGCAGCGGGAGTAATTTTGGTGGTTGGTATAACTACCTTGAAGCTCCTTTATTTTACATCGGCTTGCTGACACTTATTTTGTTTCCGCAAGTTTTTATTCACCTTAACAGAAGAAAAAAAATTATTTTCGGAACATTTCTTTTATTTTGGTTGCTTACGCTTATATTTCCTTATTTAAGATATTCCCTGCTTGGATTTACCGGTGATTATTTTCGTTACGGTTTTGATTTTTTTATCCCCTTTACCCTGCTTCTTTTTGCGATATATGCTTTTAACGAAATATCCGAAAATTTGAAAATTAATACCTCTCTTATCTTTGCAACTTTAACGGTTCTGGTTACTTTGCTTTTTATTCCTTACGGAAATATTTCAGATATTCAAATAAATGAAAATATAAGAACAACGGTTATAATATTTCTTATTTTGTATGCGGGACTTATTCTTATGCTTTCAAAATCCAAAATGAAAAGTACTTCTCAAATAGGGATTTTAGTACTTATTGTTATTGAATTGTCTTATTTTTCATACTTGTCGTATGCCGAAAGAATACCGGTTACAAAAACAGAATTTAAAAAAGATAAAGCAGGATATTCCGACGGAACGGCAGAAGCCGTAAGCTATATAAAATCAATTGACAAAACACTTTTTTTCAGAACAGAAAAAGATTATCAATCAGGCAGTTCAATACACGGCAGTCTTAACGATGCTTTAGCACAGAATTATTACGGCACAACAAGCTATTCATCATTTAATCAGCTTAATTATGTTAAATTTCTTGAAGAAACAGGACTTATAATCAAAGGTGATGAAACGGCAACAAGATGGATAACAGGTTTTCGCGGCTATCCGCTTTTGCTGACTTTCGGAAACGTAAAATATTACCTGTCAAAATCTGAAAATCCTGATTTTCTGAAATTCGGATTTGAAAAAATTGCCGAAAAAAACACTATTACAATCTTAAAAAACCGATATTATTTGCCTTTCGGTTATACTTATGATAAATACATAACTCTTGAAGATTTCAGAAGATTATTGAATTATAAAATCTCAGTTCAGTCTTTAAATCTGATTTATCAGGATCTTTCGAGAAGTATTCCGCAAAATAACCTCAACACGATTATTGATAAATTAAAGCCTTTGCTCGGCAAAAAATTTTCGGATATTACTTCTTTTTCGGATGCCCTTACAAAACAAATCGGTGCCGAAAACGAAAAATATGTATTAACGATTGCAAAATATTCCGTTGATAATTTTAAAAACCAAACTGCGTTATTAAGCGGGTTTGTTTACGAGCCTGAAAACAGTATTAATCTTTCTGAATTTAAAAAAATTATGCCCGATGACACAAGCGAAATTATTCCTGCCGAAAATTTTAATTTCGATATTTACAAACAAAAAACCGATGCTTTAAAAAAAGATACGTTTCAAATAACAAGCTTTAAACAGTCGGAAATAAAGGGGAAAATAAATCTTTCAAAAACTAAATTACTGTTTTTTACCATTCCTTATGATAAAGGCTGGGAAATTAAAGTTGACGGAAAAGAACAAAAATTGCAAAGAATAAATATCGGATTCAGCGGAATAATTCTGCCTGAAGGTGAGCATCGGATAGAGTTGTTTTTTGTTCCGCAATACTATAAAACGGCAAATATCGTAACATTAATTTCGGTAATATTATTTTGGGCGTACCTTTGGTATTTCTTTTTCGGAAAAAATAAAAAGTCCGATAAACATTAAAAAACCGTTTACTAATAAAAGTTCAAAACCGAATTTGTAGCCGAAAAAAAGTTTTTCGGAATACATATTTATAAAATATATCAAAACGGGAGAAATAACGGCAATAAAAGGAACAATTTTATCTTTAACTTTTCTTTTTGTCATTAATCCGAAAGCAAAAAGTCCGAGTATAGGACCGTAAGTGTATCCGGCAACTTTGAATACTGCTGATACAACGCTTTCATCGTTTAGCGAACTAAACAATAAGATTACTCCGAAAATCAAAAATGAAAATCCGATATGAACAAGTCGTTTTGTTTTTTCGGCTTTTTTATCGGGATTATTGATGTTCAATTTCAAAAAATCAATACTGAAAGCTGTAGTAAGAGCCGTAAGTGCAGAATCAGCACTTGAAAAAGCTGCGGCGGTTATTCCCAGTAAAAAAACTATACCGGCAAAAACAGAAAGATGATTAAGGGCAAGCAACGGAAATAAATCATCCGGTTTGTCGGGTATTTGAATTCCTGACCGTTCGGCATAAAAATACAGAAGGACTCCGAGTGAAAGGAAAATTAAATTAACCGGAATCAGCGTAATACTGAACCAAAACATATTTTTTTTTGCGTCTTTAAGATTTTTGCAGGTAAGGTTTTTCTGCATCATATCTTGGTCAAGTCCTGTCATAACTATAGCAATAAAAGCTCCTGCAATAAATTGCTTAAAAAAGTTACTTTCTGACTTCCATTCGGTGTTAAACATTTTCGAATATTCGCTGTTTTTTATCACGGAAATTATACCGTTGAAATCTAAATTCAGGTTTTTGCCGATAATAAAAACCGTAATTATGACTGCCGCAAGCATAAATAATGTTTGCAAAGTATCCGTCCAAACAATTGTTTTAATTCCGGCACGAAAGGTATAAACCCAAATAAGAGAAATTGTAACTGCAACAGTGATGTAGAACGGAATGTTAAAAGCATTAAAAAACCCGATTTGTAAAACGCCGGCAACCAAAAATAATCGGAATGAAGCTCCGATTATTCTTGATAAAAGAAAAAAAGCCGAGCCTGTTTTATATGAGTGAGTTCCGAAACGTTTTTCCAGGTAAGTATATATGCTGACAAGGTTGAGCTTGTAATATACAGGCATTAATACGGTTGCTATAACAAAATATCCTGCCAAATAACCGAGAACCATCTGGAAATAATAAAATTTTGATTCGGCAACCCATCCCGGCACGGAAATAAAAGTTACACCCGAAAGAGATGCCCCTATCATTCCGAATGCTACGAGATACCACGGAGATTGTTTATTTGCCGTAAAAAAGCTTGAAGTATCGCTTTTTTTACCGGTAAGCCAAGAAATAAAAACAAGCAAGGCAAAATATGCAGTAATTACCGAAAAAACTAATAACGGGGACATATTAACGTATATAAAAAATAAAAGTTATCCGAAAACAGGTTTTACTGTATCGGATAACTGAACTGTCAATAATTTATGTAAGAAAACTATTTCTTTTCCCAAACCCAGGCATCAATATTTCCGTGTTGGTTTTGAAAATCGGTAAAGAAATCTTGTGCAGCTTTTGCCGAAGAAAATTCTCCGAGTGAAATCCTGTATCTGTCCATATGCGGAACATAAATAATGTCTGTGGAAATTCCTTTTGCAGCAAATCTTTTTTGCTCTTTTTGAGCAGCCGGTTCACTCTTTACGCTTCCTACTATTATATAGTATTTTCCCGGACTTGCAGAACTTGTCGACCTGTTTATTTCCGCAACTTCACTTTGTGTGTCGTCTTCTGTAATTTCGTCTGCCTGCACTTCATTATCTTCAGGTTGAACTTCGGAAACTTCATCTTCATAAACGGTATCATCTGCCGTTATTTCATTATTTATTGCGGTATCTGCAACTTCTTCCGTCATTTCTTCAGGCTGAATGTCTTCTTCGGGAGTTATAACTTCCAGTTTCTCTTTATTACCGCCTGTTACGGAAGCAATTTTTTGGGAGGTAAAATCATAGCCCTTTTTCCATAAATCAGGCTTGAAAAAATATACTGCTGCAAATAATATTCCTATAACTCCTAAAATAATAAGCAAAACGGGTAAAAAGCGTTTTTTCTTACCTGTTTTTTCTTTTTTAGGTTTCGGATGTTTTTGCTTTTTAACGGGAGGTGTTTTTTTTAACGGTTTTTGAATTGCTTTTTTTTCGGGTGTTTTTTTCTTTATCGGTTCTTTTCTTAAATTTTCTTCAGCAGGTTTGTCTTTTACGGTTTTACTTTCTTCCGACAGCGAAACTTTGGGTAAACCGAAAGAGTCCAACAGTAAATTATCTTCCGATAAATATGAAAATTCGGGTTTTCCGGTTGGTCCTTTTTTAAATTCTCCCAAATCAGTAAACATTACCGTATCTCCGTTGTCCAGTTTAGTTTTAACGGTTTTAACAAATTCTGATATCTGTTCCGAAGCACTTTCAAAAGAAATACCTTCTTTTTCCGCCATATGTTTTGCCAGTAAACCTGCATCTTCCTTAACTTCAGGATTAAACACGACAATTTTAAACGGCGGAGTCATTGTCTTAGTCTCTTTGTCAATTCTTGCCGGAATATGCTTTGTTTCAAAAGCTCCGAAATCACCCAATATTACTCGAGTGTTGGTTAAAAGTAAGTTTTTAATATGTTGGCTTATTTCCATAAAAAATATATTTAATAACAAAGTTAATGAAAATTTTTAAAATTTCGGAAAAGAAATAAAAATATTTACTTTTTACATATGAATCAGAAAATATGTTTTTTAATTTCCTGAATGCTTGAAACAATGCTGAAATTGTATTTTTTTAACTTTTTTTCAGTATGATGTCCGTAAGATACCATAAGAGCGTTAATTCCTAAAACATTTGCAACTTCACAATCGTGTGTGGTATCTCCTATCAGTATAATTTCATTTTCAGGCAGTGCTGTTTTTTTCAGAAGCTCTTTTCCCTGTTCTGTTTTTCCTCCTGCATAATGGTCGTCCAAACCGTAAATATATTCAAAAAAGTGCTTTATCCCGAATTTTTCCAGTTCTTCATCCAATTGTTCTTTTTTTCGTGCCGATAAAACGGATTGTTTTATGCCGGCTTCGGATATTTCTTTTATTAATTTGAATACTCCCGGCTGTAATTCGGTTGTACGGCTTTTTTTATCGTATTGAACAATAAATTCTGTTCCTATTTTTTCAAAACTTTCTTTTTTAAAATCAAATCCGATTCGTTCATAATAATCTTTAACGGGAAAATCAAAAAGTTCACGATACTTACCTGTCGTTACCGTCGGGAGTTTTCTTGCCGTTAGCATACTGTTAATAATACTGACACACAAAGCCGTGTCATTTAAAAGTGTCCCGTTATAATCCCAAATTATATGTTTGTATTTCATTTTAAGGCCAAAAGTTAAATTTCTGAAAATAAGGTAAATTATATTTACGAATTTAACAATAAGATTACTTTTGCAAAATTATTTTTAAACTTAAAACAAATTAAAATGAACAAGAAATTTTTAAAATTAAACATTAAAAAAACAGTAAAGTTTAAACATTGGAAAAATGCAGGATGGAGTGCGTTTAACAGTTTAGGGAAACATATTATTATTTCTGTTTTACCTTTTGCATATTTTACGACATCTGTGTTTACACTTGATGCTCAGACAGACACACTACAAATGCAGGAGGTTACGATTAATTCATCGCGTATTCCGACATTGTATTCCGAAAGTGCCGGGATTATTTATACAATTGAGAGAAAGGAAATTGAGGAAATACCGGTATCCGATTTGCAGGATTTGTTAGATTATGTTTCAAATATTGACATAAGGCAAAGAGGCACTGAAGGTGTTCAGGCAGATGTTAATATAAGAGGCGGAAATTTCGACCAAACTCTGATATTGCTTAACGGATTTAAAATAAGTGATGTTCAGACAGGACATCACAGTTTGAATCTTCCCGTAAATATTGACGATATTGAAAGAATTGAAATACTTGAAGGACCCGGAAACAGAATTTTCGGGATTAATGCATACAGCGGTGCTGTAAATTTTATAACCCGCGATAAAAATGAAAACAGAATAAAAACAAATTTATTTGCCGGGCAAAATGATCTTTTAGGAGGGAATGTAAATATTTCCGGAACCTTTAAAAAATCATATAACTATTTTTCAGTATCTTATAAGCAAAGCAAGGGTTACCTGACCGACAGCATAAATAATACCGATTTTAATATTTTAAACTTATTTTATCAAAACGAAACGGATATAAAATTTGCAAAATTATCTTTACAAGCCGGATATACAGATAAATCTTTTGGTGCAAACAGTTTTTATTCGCCGAAATTTCCGTGGCAATACGAACAAACAAAAACAAGTTTTGCAGCATTTAAAATTAAAAAAAGGACTAAATATTATTCTGTTACAAACCGTATTTATTTCAGAAGAAACCAAGACAGATTTGAACTTTTCAGAGAAGACAAATTTAAACATACGGGAAATTACTTTATTTACGGTACCGATACGGCAAAGTATATCTCCGGCGTATATGAGGATTGGAACTATTACTCAGGACATAATTATCATTTGACAAATTTCTTGGGGGCGGAGTTAAAACTTAACTTATTTACAAAAGCAGGCAGAACAGCCTTTGGTGCCGAGTATTCCTATGCCGAAATCAAGAGTAATGTTTTAGGCGAATTAATTGATACTCCCGAAAAAGTTCCGGGAGAACCTGACGGTATGTTTACAAAATCAAAACACCGAAATAATATTAATATTTATGCCGAACATTTTGTAAGGTTTAATAAACTTACAATGTCAGGAGGAGCATCGATAAATATTGACGATAATTTCAACCGAAATTTTTCCGGCGGAACAGATTTAAGTTACGCATTGACAAAAACTTTTAAATATTTTGTTTCGGCTAATCAGTCTGCACGTTTGCCTACATTTACCGACTTATACTACAACGGTCCCGTAAATACGGGAAATCCGGATTTAGTTCCCGAAACAGCATTAACTTATGAAACAGGTTTGAAATTCGGAAATAAAAATATTAAAGCAAATATTTCTCTTTTTCGCCGAAACGGAAAAAATATTATCGACTGGGTAAGACTTTCAGATACACTTGTATGGCAAGCGATGAACATTACGCAACTTACCGCAAACGGGGCAGAATTTGCAGTATCTTGTAATTTTTCGTCCGGTCTTTACCTGCAGAATATTTCTTTTTCTTATTCATATACTGATGTTGTAAAACAAAGCAACGAGTATATTTCTAAATATGCCTTAGATTATCTGAAACATAAAGCCGTAATATCAGTTTCTCATAAAATTTATAAAAGTTTTTCCGGAAATTGGAAAATTAAATTTGAAGACCGTGAAGGAACATATTCAGCCTACGATTTAAACACTAAAACATACACCGGCGAGCAGGAATACCTGCCTTTTGCCTTAACGGATGTCAGAATTATGCAAAAAAATAAAAAATTTGAAGTTTATGTTGACGTAACGAATATTTTTAATATCGAATATAATGATTTCGGAAATATAACAATGCCCGGCAGACAGTTTAAGGCGGGAGTTCGAATTAAATTAAATTATTAAATAAAACCTTAAATCTTTTTTTAGAGAGTATGTCTTGTTTCTGAGGTATACTCTCTAAAGAAGAGTTGTCAAAACAACATTGCATTTTAATATTTAAGATATTTCGTTTTTTGGCGGATTAATTTAAGTATCTTTGCGAAGATGGTTAGAATAGGTGATTATAATACTCTAAAGGTAGTAAAAGAAGTAGATTTCGGCGTATATTTGGACGGCGGCGAAAGCGGAGAAATTTTAATGCCGTTAAAATATGTTCCCGAAGGGACAAAACCGGATGATGAGATTGAAGTTTTTGTTTATTCTGACTCTGAAGACCGTTTAATTGCTACTGCGGAAACACCGTTTGCAAAAGTTAACGAGTTTGCTTGTCTGAAAGTCAAAGCCGTTAATAAATTCGGGGCTTTTCTTGATTGGGGAATTTTAAAAGATTTGTTGGTTCCTTTCAGAGAGCAAAAGACGGATATGGAGGAAGGTAAATTTTATGTCGTGTTTATTTATCTTGATGAAAAAACCAACAGGCTTGCCGCATCAGCAAAAATCAGTAAATTTTTGAGTTCCGAAATTCCTCCCTATAATATAAACGATGAAGTAAAGATTCTTATTGAAAGTAAAACAGATATAGGCTACAAAGCAATAGCAGACAATAAATACAGAGGTTTGTTGTACGAAAATGAAGTGTTTAAAGATATTAAAAAAGGTGATATTTTGACTGCTTATATTAAAAAAATAAGACTTGACGGAAAAATTGATTTAGCATTGCAAAAACCCGGATACGAACAAATTGATGCCGTATCTGCAAACATTCTGCAAATATTAAAAGATAATAACGGCTTTATTGCAGCGAATGATAAAAGCTCACCCGAAATGATAAAGTCATTATTTAAAATAAGTAAAAAATCATTTAAAAAGGCTGTAGGTTATTTATACAAGCAGAGGCTTATTACGTTTTATGAAGACGGAATAAAATTAAACTGATAAATTTTGTCGCACTAAAGCTGCCGCACCCAAAACAGCGGTTTCTCCGTGTTTTAATCCCGAAATTTCAATTTTTACCGTATTTTTATAAACATTAAGTAAATTTTTATTCATATATTTTTCTGCGGATTCTATAAGCAAATCTTCGGCATTGGCAGGTCCGCCGAAGAAATATATGTATTCCGGACTTAAAAAAGCAACAAAATCAGCCAGAGCTTTTCCTAAAACTTTTGCCGTATAATCAAAAATTCTCAATGCAAATTTGTCTCCTTTTTTTGCAAAATCATAAATGTCTTTTGATGTCAGCGTATTAATGTTTTCTTCTGTTATAAAAGTTTTCTCTTTATTTTCGTTAATCAATTCTTTGGCAGTTCTCATAATTCCTGTTGCAGATACGTAAGTTTCCAGGCATCCTTTTCTGCCGCAACCGCATTGTCTGCCGTTTCTTTCTGCAATAATATGCCCGAGTTCTCCGGCAAAACCGCTGTGTCCGTAAATCAAATTCCCTCCTGCCACTATTCCGCTTCCGAACCCCGTTCCGAGCGTAATCATAATAAAATTATCCGTATTTACGGCTTTTCCGAATATTTTTTCGCCTAAGGCAGCGGCATTGGCATCATTAGTTACTTTTATCGGAACTTTGAAATTTTTCGATATTAATTCTGCCGCAGGCAAGATGCCTTTCCATTCAAGATTTGCTGCATATTCAATTGTTCCTCTGAAAATATTTCCGTTAGGAGCTCCTATTCCTATGCCGTCTAAATAATATTCGCCTTTTTTCAATAAAATATTTATATTTTTCGATAAAACATCAATATATTCTTTAAAAGTTTTATGATATTTTGTTGAGAATGATGCCTTTTCAATTATTCTGCCGGTTTTATCAACAAGCCCGATAACCGTGTTTGTTCCGCCTATGTCAATTCCCGCCGTTACCCTTTTTTTGCCGTTCATTTTGGTAATTTATTAAAAGGTTAAAATATTTAACATAAAAATTACATTATTCCTTCCCTGATTTTTCTGAACCTTCTTCGAGCTTCGGTAACAAGTATGCTGTCAGGATGTTCAAGCATCAGGCGTTTGTAAAATTCGGCAGCCTGTTCTTTATTGTGTAATTTTTCTTCATATATTAATCCGAGGTTAAACAGTGCTCGGTCTGCTAAAATATCGTAACCGTATTCGGAGATAATTTTCTTGTAATATTTTTCAGCTTCGGTATATTTCTTTTGAGATGTGTAAATTTTGGCTTTTAAATAATATGCCTCATCGGTAATTTGATGTCCGGAGAATATTTTTAATAATGAATCAAGAGTTATTAAAGCAGAATCTCTTTTGTTTCTGAAAACGAATAAGTCAGCTTTTGAATAAATTTTCAATGCTTCCTGCAGCGAATCGCCCTCGGTATTTTCATCAATCATAACGGAATAGAATAATGCATCATTTGCTACCGGTTTTGACGTGCTTGTTTTTAAAGCATCAAATTGAGCTTTTGCCCACTTGAAATTTTGTCCGTAGTATGCTAATTTTGCTTTCTTGAGTTTTGCCGAATCACCCAGCAGGTTTCCTTTATTGTCAATTTCTGCTTTTGCATAAACAAGAGCGGCATAATCTAAATTATTTTCGTAAATAAGCACGTCGCCGAGAGCAATTCTGCACCTTGCAGCTAATCGCTTGTCAAGTCCGCGTAACGATAAAGCATTGTTGAGCAGTTCTTCGGCTTCTTTAGGTTTGTTAAGATAAAAAGTTTTAAGGTATGCTAAGTCAATTACACTTTGGATAGTATTAAAACTTATTCCGAGAGATTTTAAAGTTTGAATATAATCTTTTTCAAGAGTTTGCATTTCTTCTTCTGATGTAATTTCATCGCTTATTATTTTCAGGTATGCAGTATTTAATTTTCCGACATTTGCTTCAATGTAGAAAGGTTTGTTTTTTCCTTTATTAATTACATATTGATACGCATCTGCAGCTGTTTGGTAATCCTTGTTTGATTTTGCCGTTTCCGCCAAATTTAAAATTTGCTTTCCTGAAGAATTGGTTCTTTTATCTATTGCTTTTTCCTGTACCAGTGCTTGCGGGAAGTCTTTACGCTGCATATAAAACCAAGCTAGCATTCTGTTAAAAACAATTGGTGAGTTAATTTTTTGTATTCGTTTTAACAGTTCTGTTCTTAAAATACCGGAAAACTCTTCATTGATATCTTTATCGATAAAATATTGCATTCTGTTCTGAACAATTGTTAAATTACGGGGAAATTCTTCAAGCCAATCCAAATATTCGTTTATCATTTTATCGTATTTTCTTTGAACGGCATACAGGTTAGCCAACTCGCTTCGAAAATCTTCCGATGAATTTCTTCTGCCTTTTAAATAAACTTTTTCCGCATATTCATACTCTCTTCTTTGCATAAAAGCGGAAGCAGTTGTTCTTATTGAAACCGGGTTAATTGATGTTTTCTTCAATGCTTTTTCATAATTTTTTTCTGCCTCTTCAAATCTGTTTTGCCTTTTTAAAACGTATCCTAAATCAACATAATAAGAGGGGTTGTTTTTATGTTTGCGAATTTCTTTTTTGACCGCTTTTTCGGCAATGTCAAATTTCCCTTGTTCGATTAAACAGTTCAGGTAATAAGTGAAATAGACTTTTGCATTGGTATGTTCCGATATTTTTTTAAACAGAACTTCAGCTTTATCATAGTCTTTATTATTGTAATACTCATATGCTAAACGAATATCGTTACCGGCTGTATTTTGAGCGGAAGATTTTAAAATTGAAAAAAATAAAATGCCGAATACTAAAAAGAGTTGTTTCATTAAATGTAAAATTTTATCTTTGAAACTGATATACGTTTAAACGCCAAATAAAGTAATTTTAATGTCATATATCGGCAAAAATATCAGAAAAATAAGAATAAGCAAAAAGATGACCCAAACGGAGTTTGCCGAATTGTTTGATTTAAAAAGAACTGCCGTTGGCTCGTATGAAGAAGGGAGAGCAGAACCCAGGATTGAAACTTTAATTAAAATTGCCGATTATTTTAATCTTTCCTTAGACAGTTTACTTAGACAAGAAATAAGCATTAACGAAATATTCCATTTTAGAGACGATTTGCTGAAATAGTTTTAAGTCTATTTTTAATTGCCTGATAATTAGCATAAATAAATCGCCACTTTTATTTTGATATAAGGTTTATTTTTTGTATTATTGTATATCTGTAAATTAAAGTTCTTTCGTTATGAAAGCATCATCCGGATTATTTGCCGTCCTTTTAATTCTTTGGTCGGGTGCGTCAACCTACCTGTACGTTTGTAAAATAAAAAAAGACTGCGACAAACAAACAACCGAAGTTGTTTCCGAGAATAAACAAAATAAGGAAAATTTAACCCTGACAGGTAACGACAAGAACCAAAACGGAAAAATAAAAAAAGATACGGTTTCCGTTATCAATAATCTGAAAAAAAAATTGACCGACGGATATACTTTAGGCGGGTTCTCGAAAAATTCTTCCGTTAACTCAAATTTTGAAAGTGATTTTAATGAATTTGCAGAAAATTTAAAAATTTATCTTGAAAAAAGTCCTTCCGTAAAAATTCTTATAACAGGTTATACCGATAATACCGGAACTGTTGAAGCAAATTTACTTGTCGGAAAAAAACGAGCCGAGTTCCTTAAATCAAAACTTATTGAAAAAGGTATTGATAAAAAACGGATTGAAACTTTTTCAAAAGGACAAACAGACCCCGTTGCGGATAACAAAACCGAAGAAGGCAGAAAACGAAACAGGCGTGCGGTAATTAAAATTATTAACAATTAAAAATAAAAGTCATGGTCGGACACATTTTGGAAATTATACTAATGCTGCTCGGAGCGGCAATTCTCGGTTTTTTTATAGGTTGGTTATTAAAAAAAGATAAAATTATTGAATTACAGGAATATATCACGGCATTAGAATCAAAAAATAACATACTGCAAGCAGATTATAACAAAACTGAAAGACTTCTTATTGAATGTCAGACAGAAAAAAGAAAAGCCGAAGCCGAGAAAAAAGAAATTGAAAAACTATTGATTGATTGTGAAGGAAAACTGACATTGTCGGAAATTGAAACAGCGAGGATAAAAACAGAAAACAAATCGGCAAAAACCAAAGCAAAAACAAAAATAAAACCGGATAATTTGAAAAAAATTGAGGGAATAGGTAATAAAATAGCTTCTATTCTGAATGATGCAGGTATCGGAACATTCAAATTATTGTCAAATTCAAATCCGGAAAAAATACGAAAAATTCTTTTGGAAAAGGGCGGAAAAAGATATTCAATTCATGATCCGGAAACCTGGCCCGAACAAGCCAAACTTGCCGCCGAAGAAAAATGGGACGAACTTAACGTATTACAAGACAAACTTAAAGGCGGAAGAAAAAAATAAAAATTAAAAATCTGAAAGTATGCTTAAAACAAATCAGAATTAAGCATTACCAAAGTGCAATTTTGAACGGTTTCAATACCATGTTCTTTTGCCATGTTAATAAATTCTGCATTTTCGGTTCCGGGGTTGAAGATTATTCTTTTAGGTTTCAATCCGATAACGTAATCATAATATTCCGATTGTCTTGCCGGACCTACATATAAGGTAACAGTATGAACATTATAAATATCAGGTTTACCTTTTATGATTTTTAATCCGTCAATTTCGCCGTCTTTTATACCCAGAGGGATAACATCATGCCCGTAAAGTTTCAATAACCTTACGGCTTTGTTCGAAAATCTCGATGTGTTCGGGCTTGCACCTATTACTAATGTTTTCATAGTTTAAATTTGCTTTCAATATTAATAAATTTTTAAATACCGAGCAAGAACAAATGCAACTAAAATAAAATTAAGTATCTTTGCGGCTCACTATTTAATATAATAAAATGAAAGCAGAAAAAAATAATGTGGTATCATTAACTTATGAATTAAGGATTACGGAAAAAGACGGAGAAGTTGTTGATGCTGCAAAAGAAAACCAACCTTTAGAGTTTATTTTCGGTACAGGAATGATGTTACCTAAGTTTGAAGAAAACCTGGCAGGGCTCAAAGCCGGAGATTCTTTTGATTTTATGCTTACTCCGGAAGACGGGTACGGCTTAAGAAACGAAGAAAATGTTACTGACGTTCCGACAGATGTTTTTATGCAAGACGGAAAAATTGAAGACGGATTACTCACACCCGGCAATGTAATTCCGTTGCAGGATCAAGACGGAAACCGTTTTAACGGACAAGTTATATCCGTAACCGACAAAGCCGTTAAGTTAGACTTTAACCATCCGTTGGCAGACGAAAATTTATATTTTACGGGAAAAATACTTTCCGTGAGAGAAGCTGCAAAACAAGAATTAGAACACGGACACGTTCACTCTCACAAATAGTTGCTTAAAACTAAACTGTCAGATATTAAAAAGCCCTCAGAATTTTTTTCCGGAGGCTTTTTTATTTTCTTTAACAAACGGACATAATAATTTTACTATCTTTGCCTCCGATTTTTTAAAAACGAAAAAGATGATACAAAACGCAATGCTTATAGGTGCCGGAGGTTTTCTCGGAAGTGTTATGCGTTACGGCACAAATCAGATTATGACGAAAATATTTGAAACGTCGCATCCGATAGGAACTTTTTTTGTAAACATCACAGGAAGTTTCCTTATAGGACTCATTTTAGGAATGCTTGAAAAAAGTGCAGGCGTATCGCATAATTGGAAACTGTTTCTTGCAGTAGGTTTTTGCGGAGGTTTTACGACTTTCTCATCTTTTGCTCTTGAAAATCTTAATTTGCTGCAGTCACAACAATTTACGATGTCTTTGCTGTATGTCGGAACAAGTTTGTTTCTCGGATTAGCGGCGGTATATTTCGGTTTTTGGATTACTAAATAAAGAATCAATTAATTATATACATACGATTTGAATAAAGCAGAAAAAATACTACCCTACAAAGACTCCGGGAAAGACAAAAAAAAGCAAGTTGCCGAAATGTTTGACAATATTGCTGAAAAATATGATTTTCTTAACCATTTCCTGTCTTTAAACATAGATAAAATCTGGAGAAAAAAAACCGTACTTTTATTAAAAAAAATAAAACCTCAAAAAGTTCTTGACATAGCTACAGGTACCGGTGATTTAGCTCTCGAAATTTATAAACGACTTAAACCGAATAAAATTACGGGTGTTGATATCTCAGAAGGAATGCTGAAAGTTGCAAGAGAAAAGATACAGAGAAAAAAACTTTCGCAAGCTATTGATTTTCGGGTAGGCGATTCCGAAAATTTAAAATTTGACGATAATTATTTTGATGCCGTAACAGTAGCGTTCGGGGTTCGTAATTTTGCAAATTTAAAAGCAGGACTAAAAGAAATGTATCGAGTTTTAAAACCCGGAGGAAAAATTGTAATTTTAGAGTTTTCACAACCCGAAAATTTTCCCGTAAAACAATTCTACGGATTTTATTCAAGATATTTACTTCCCTTTTTCGGAAAACTTTTTTCTAAAGACAAATCAGCCTATACCTATTTGCCCGAATCGGTAAATGCTTTTCCTTACGGAGAAAAGTTTTTGGAAATTCTTAAAGAAACGGGCTTTTCGTCCGTCGGGGCAAAGAAGTTTGCTTTCGGAATTTCGTCTGTTTATTATGCCGATAAATAAATTTAATTAATTACTTTTGTAAAGCAGCCCGGTTGTAATTCTCTTTGAAAATGATTTAAAAATGGAAGATTTTGTTAAAAAAATATTTATTGATGTAGTAGAAAATAAAATCCCGATGGCAAAATTTATCGGAGTGAAAGTGTTAGAAATTAATGAGGGTTACGTAAGATTATCATTTCCTTACAGAGAAGAGTTTATAGGAGACCCGCGAAGTAAAAGATTACACGGCGGATATACCGCAACTGCAATTGATCTTGCCGGAGGTGTTGCGGCAATGACTTATATGACTTCGCCGGAAGATGACGTTGCTACAATTGACATGAGAATTGACTATATACGTCCCGGAAAAGCAAAAGAACTGATTGCAGAAGGCGAGGTTTTGAGTAAAAGAAGAAGAACCGTTGTTACAGAAATGACAATTTATCATACTGACGAAAAAGATAAAATAATTGCTTTGGGGAGAGGAGTTTTCAGTATAAAAAGAAAAGAAGATGAATGTTAGAATTAACCCGTATTACGACAATTAAAAGTTTAAAAGTTGCATAATACGGGCTCGTTACATTACTCTACGACTTGTAAAATTCGTCAAAAACTTTTTTCATATATAAATGATCGTCAACTCCGGCAAGTTCGCGTATTGAGTGCATTGCAAGCATAGGATTTCCTACGTCAACCATTCTGATATCCAGTTGAGTAGTTAGAATGCTGCCTAAGGTAGAACCGCCTTTTATATCGGAACGATTAACATATTTTTGCATAGGAACGCCGGCTTTTTCGCACAGCATTGCAAATGTTGCCGAAGATAAAGCATCGGAAGTATATTTTTGGTCGGCATTATATTTTATTACAGGACCTTTGTTTATAACAGGTTGCGAAACGGCATCATGTTTCTCGGGAAAATTAGGGTGAACGGCGTGAGCATTATCGGCAGAAATACCGAAAGAACTGATTTTTGACCTGAAAAAAGCATCTCTTTTATTACTCAATGCCCATATAACCCTTTTTAAAACATCTTTTACAAAAGGCGATGCTGCCCCTTGCTTAGTCATACTGCCGACTTCTTCATTATCGAAAGCAACCATTACGTTTGTAGCTTTTCCGGTATCGCTGTCAAATAATGCGGCAACTCCGGCGTGCACCATCGACAAATCATCAATTCTTCCCGCCGAAATAAACTCTTGGTCAACGCCTATAATTGAGCCTTTTTCACTTTCGTAAAGATTCAAATCAAAATCAAGAATATCGTTTTTTTCAACTTTCAGGTTTTGTGCAATAAGGCTAAGCAAATAATCATTATTTTCAAACTTATCTTTGACAAGTCCCGCAATCGGTAACATATCAACTTGCTTATTAAATGTTTTTTTATCGTTTATATCTCTGTTCAGATGAATTGCAAGATTCGGTATAATTAAGACAGGCTTACGTATGTTTAGTGATTTAACGGCAGGCTTGTAAGGATTATTGCTTCGCAGAGTAACCCTGCCGGCAACGGATAACGGTCTGTCAAGCCAAGTACTTAAAATTGCACCGCCGTATGTTTCTACATTTAATTTTATATAATTGCCGGGGCTTGTCATAATCGGTTCCGGTTTTATTTTTAAAGAAGGCGAATCGGTATGTGCCGCCACAATTCTGAAACCTTCCGTTTCAATTTCGCCGGTTCCTACAATAAACGCAATGACGGATGTCGAATTTTTTGTTGTAAAATAACGTCCGCCTTTTTCCAAGTTCCAACTTTCTCCGCGGTGAAGTTGTTTAAACCCTTTTCGTAAAAGTGCAGCTTTTATATTTCTTACGGCTTGGTATGCCGTAGGGCTTTCGTGTAAAAAATCAATTAAATCTTCGGCAAATTTTATGCTCTTTTCCATATAAATTAATTGTTAAATAAGGTTTTTTATTCTTTTGTTACAAAGATAGAAAAAAAACGGCAAGCAAAACATGATTATTTTATTAAACTTACGGATTTAATAAAAAATAATATTTTTGTTGTTTTCAAAAACATTTGTTTATTTAAATAAAATACCGTGCAGTTGCTTACACTAAAAAATCTTAAAAATTATAATTTGTTTTCGATTGCCGGCAATATCCGTATTTTTTCGGCTCTTTTAATTTCTGATTCGGAAATTAAAATAAAATTAAAAACAGAATTACTGCATGATGCTGTTGTTCAGCTTTTTAATTATGACGGAAGACAAATTTTTTTATCGGAAATTATATTTCTTAAAGAAGAAAAAACCGTTTTAATTAAAGGGGATTTTAATCTTTCTGAAAACTATTTTGTAAAAATAAATGATGAAAAAGCACCTGTTATTTTAAATCCGGAAATCGGAGGAATTTTGGATACGAATTTTTTTAACGGCGATAATAATTTCGGAATATCTTTTTCGGATAATGAAATATTTTTTAAGCTGTGGTCGCCGCCTGCCGTTAAAGTCGAACTTTTAATTTTTGACAAATCTTTAAAAATTGTTGAAAAAGAAGAAAATTTTTGTTTGAAAAATACAAAGCCGGGTATTTGGGAAACTTCAATAAATAAAAAATACGAAAACTTTTTTTACCAATACAAAATTACGGCATACGGAAAAAAATATACGGCACTTGACCCGTATGCAAAATCTATGGCTGTTTTTGATGCCGATTCGGAAGACAAAACAGGAAAAGCAGCAATTATAAATTTAAAAAGCAATGCAGCAAATCCTGCGAATTTTAAGAAAAAATACCGAAATTTTGATTTTATTGAAAATGAAAATGATATTATTATTTATGAAATAAACGTAAGGGATTTTACGATTCAGCCCGGAACGGTTAAGCCGAAAACAGCCGGAACTTTTAAAGGTTTTATCGAAAAAATTCCTTATCTGAAAGAACTCGGCATAACACACGTGCAACTGATGCCTGTTAATAAGGCATTTACGCAAAAAGAAACTGACAGAAAATATACAGGAAAAACCGCAAAAGAAAGTAACTATAATTGGGGGTACGACCCGATGAATTTTTTTACGCCGGAAGGCAGATATTCAACAAATCCGTATAATCCCGCTGCTCGTATTTACGAATTTAAAGAAATGATACAAGCATTGCACGATGCAGGTATAGGAGTTATTCTTGATGTTGTTTTTAACCATACCTATACGGCAAATACTTTTGAAAATGTTGCCCCCGGATGTTATTACAGATTAAATGACAATTTTACGATTTCGGGGCATACCGGAGCAGGTGCTTCTCTTGAAAGCCGAAGAAAACAAGTAAGAAAATTTATTATTGATGCTTTGATATTTTGGGTTGAAGAATATCATATCGACGGGTTCAGGTTTGATTTAATGAGCTTTTTTGACAAAGAAACGATGATGCAGATACGCTGTGAAGCAGGTAAAACTTATAATCCGAATAACCCTAATGAATTAATTTTGCATGGAGAGGCTTGGAATTTTACCGATTTAGAAGAAAATGCTTTTGTTAAAACTGATTATGACAGTCTGAATATCGGAATTTTTAACGATACTTTCAGAGATGCGGTTGCCGGGAACGGAAAAAAACACGGCTTTATACACGGCAATCAATACGAAACTTCAAGGCTTGTTTCAGCAATTACGGGAGCGGTAAAAACATACGATTCCGACTGTATGCCTTATAATAAAGACATTTTTTTTAGTCACTACAATCTTTTTGCCGCTCAACCTTCCGATTGTCTCAATTTTATGTCAATTCATGACGGACTGACTTTATGGGACAAAATTAACCTTACCGTAAAAGATACTTCAAAAAAAGAGCGATTACGACTTATGAAATTTGCGTATGCAATACTTTTTACTTCACAGGGAAAAATTATTCTTCACGGCGGCGACGAAATTTTGCGGACAAAACCGCTTGCCGATTTTGACAAAGAAAAACATCGGGCATTAACTTCCGATTTTATCGATAAGGAAGAAGGCAGCGTGTTTTTTCACGAAAATTCTTATTGCTCGCCGGATTATACAAATATGATTCGCCGGGACAGACTGACTAATGAATATTCAGAACTTGCAAACGAGCTTTTGACCTATGTTAAAGGACTGATTAAAATGAGAAGATATTTTTCCGTTTTCAGATTTAATACTGCTGAAGAAATTAATAAAAATATTGACTTTATTGATGAAAATTGCGAAAAAAAACTAAACATTCACTCTTTTAAAAGCTATAAACTACAAAAACTGATATTAAAATTTATAAACGGAAAAGCCGGCGAAACCCTCTGTCTTACAGGCGAAATTCATAAAAAAGAAGCAAATCCGGAAGATAATCCGTATATTTTAAAATTTAATGAATACGGTAAAGCCGAAATAGAATTTACAAAAGATAATATTCACGATTTTGACCTGCAAAAATGGGACTATACCCGGAATCTTAATTTTAAGTTGGTAAAAACACCCGGTAAATGGGACTTTAACCCTGAACATTATTCCGGTTTCGGGCATAATTCTGTCAGCCCGGAAAGTATAAACGAAAAATTTGAGGCAATTATTGATTTGTCCCGAAAAGACTTCAAGAATATTAAAACCGATAACTTTACTGATAAAAATTACATTGCATACAAAATAAAAAACTCCGGTAAAGAATTTATAATAATCCACAATGCACAAAACGAAGACCTGAATTTACAGATAAAAGAAATTGAAAATCCGGAAGACTGGTCGATAATTCTTGATAATAAAACAACAGGAACAGAGCCTGTACAAAATTCCGAAATTGTTATAAAGAAGAATAAAATAATTGTTCCGGAAAAAAGTTCTTCAGTAATATTAAAAATCAACTGCTTTTAATAATTTTGCAAAAAATATCTTATGTGCGAAAAAAAAAGAAATATCTCGCTATCCTTAATTATTCCTGTATATAATCGTCCTGATGAGGTAGGAGAACTTCTTGAAAGTCTTGAAAAACAGTCAAAAAAAGATTTTGAAATTATTATTGTCGAAGACGGCTCTGATGAAAAATGTGAAAATGCAGTAAAAGAATATGAAAAAAATCTTAACGTTAAATATTTTTATAAAGAAAATACAGGACCCGGAACAAGTCGTAATTACGGAGCAGAAAGGGCAAGCGGTAACTATTTTGTTTTTCTTGATTCCGATTGTATAATTCCGGAAAAATATACAAAAATTGTTATTTCAGAACTTTCAGAAAATTATGTTGATGCTTTCGGCGGACCCGACGCAGCTAAAGCATACTTTTCTGATTTTCAAAAAGCCGTAAATTACAGTATGACTTCTTTACTTACAACCGGAGGCATTAGAGGCAAAAGTGAAAAAGCAGATAAATTTTATCCCCGAAGTTTTAATATGGGCTATTCCGAAGAAGTTTTCAAAAAAACAGGGGGGTTTTCAAGTATGCGTTTCGGAGAAGACATTGATATGAGTATCAGGATATTAAAGTCCGGATTTAAAACACGTTTGATAAAAGAAGCATTTGTATATCATAAGCGACGAACAGGTATAAAACAATTTTTCAAGCAGGTTTATAATTCAGGTATTGCACGCATAAATCTTTATAAAAAATACCCCGAATCATTAAAACTTGTTCACTTATTTCCAGCTGTTTTTATATCCGGACTTTTATTGATTTTTATTTTGTCATTTTTGATTTCTCCGTTGTTTTTACTTCTTATTTTAGTTCATACCGCAATAATTTGTGCAGACTCATCGTTTAAAAATAAAAGTATTAAAATTGGTTTACTTTCTGTAGTTACAACTTATATTCAATTTGCAGGATATGGTTTCGGCTTTATTTTTGCATATGTAAAAAGAGTATTATTCGGGGAAAAAGAATTTGAAGCATTTAAGAAGACTTTTTATAAATAATACCTTAGTTTTAAAAATTTTTTGTCCGTTTTTTTTTTTTTTTAATATTTTTATAATTACTTTTGAAATCTTAATAAAGTTAGAAATTAGATAACAAGACTATGAGAAAATTAATTTACTTTTTGGTTTTATTAACAATTCCGATGCTTTCCGATGCTCAGAGATGGAAACATGAGCGCTTATCAGTTTACGGAGGAGTCGGTACCAGTTTCTTCCTCGGCGATCTCGGCGGAGGAGCTAAAGATGCATCTCATTATTTCAGTTTAAGAGATATTGACTGGGTACTGACAAGACCGGTAATTCAAGCAGGTATCAGGTACCGTTTGTTAAGAGATTTGGCAGTTAAACCCACGCTGACATATGCAAGATTAAAAGCTGATGATGCAGAATCTGAAAATTACGGGCGAAAATCAAGAAACCTATGGTTCAGAACAAATCTTTGGGAATTGGGAACTCAATTTGAATACTATTTTATCAAAGAAAAAAATCTCGGAAGATATACATTTTCAAGTTATAAAGGTATAAATAAATTAAGTGCATATGCATCATTGGGCGGCGGTGGTTTTTATTATAACCCTAAATCAGAAACGGTAAGAGGGGCAAAAGATTGGACTGCATTGAGAGATCTTGAAAATGAAGGCGTTTCATACGGAATGTTCGCAGGCTACTTAAGTATAGGATTGGGTATGAAATATAAATTAAACGAGCGTTGGGCTATAGGATTGGATATTTCTAACAGATATACCACAACTGATTATCTTGATGATGCTCACGATTCTTATATAGGCATTGACAACGGTTTTGCAGATAAACATCTTGTTACGATTTATAACGAAGACGGTACGGCAACCGTAACAGACCAAAGAGCTCCGATATATCCTGCAGGAAAAACAATGAGAGGCGATCCTGCATATAATGATGCTTATATGTTTACTCTTATTACCGGATATTATAAAATAAACAGCGTATTCAGTATGCCGAAGTATTAAAATAATACCTTTTCTTAAAGAAATGTTTCATTTTATACAATGTTTTTTAATTAAAACAGTTAAGTTTAAAATGAAACATTTTTTATTATATGTCCTGTATTGTGAAAAAAATATCTGTAATATTATTTAGTATAACTTTATTAATTACCGGTAAAGTTTATTCTCAAAAATTTACGATTGAACCGGGTATAACCGTCGGAACTTCCTATTATTTGGGCGATATTAATCATACAAGACAATTTTATTCCCCCGGCTTGGTGTTTGGGGCGGTGGTCAGGCATCCTATTAACAATTTTTATGCTTTGAGATTAAACCTTTTAAGAGGTAAAGTGTCCGGAAATGATGCCGATTTTAAAAATAATTATCAGCAAGTAAGGTCCCATAATTTTACTAATACATTATACGAAGTAAGTATTCAGGCAGAGATAAACTTTCTAAGCTTTAATGCATTTGTTAAGAAAAATCAAGCACCCTATTTAACGGTCGGAACAGGGATGGTTTATGCAAATTCAGGAATATTTTCTCTTATTATTCCTGTAGGAATAGGATATAAATATTCTCCGAGAAAAAAAATGACTATAAGTGCCGAGTGGAGTTTTCGGAATACTTTTTCTGACAAATTAGATATGTTGGAACAACCTGACTTAAGACAAAAACAAATTACAAAATCTAAAAATAACGATTGGTATTCTGTTGCAGGAGTGACAGTTACATATAATCTGTCTTCAGATAAAAAGTGGTGTCCCGCCTATGATAAAAGAAAAAAATATTAGCTAAAACAGTTTAGTTTACATAATGATGAATGACAAAGATAAAGTTGATAAAAAGAAAATTCCGAAACATGTTGCCGTAATTATGGACGGAAACGGAAGATGGGCGAAAAAAAAGGGGAATAAAAGAATATACGGACATAAAAACGGTGTTAAAGCAGTTCGGGAAACTGTAGAAGCTGCAGGAGAAATGGGAGTGAAATACTTAACACTTTATGCGTTTTCGACAGAAAACTGGAAAAGACCCAAAACTGAAGTTGATGCTTTGATGTCTCTTTTTATATCTGCAGTTAAAAATGAGACAAGCAATTTGATGAAAAATAATGTTCGGTTAAAGGCTGTAGGCGATATGTCTTTGTTACCTCCTAAAGTTCTTGAAAATTTGAATGTAATAATTAACAAAACCTCTCAAAATACCGGCTTAACTCTTGTCTTAGCCCTTAGTTACAGTGCACGTAACGAAATTACCTATGCTGTTAAAAAAATAGCTGAAAAAGTAATGAAATCGCAATTATCAATTAACGATATTAATGAAGATACAATTTCAAAACAATTATATACACACGATTTACCGGATCCGGAACTTCTTATACGAACAGGAGGAGAGATAAGAATAAGCAATTTCCTTCTCTGGCAGCTTTCATATACCGAACTTTATTTTACTGAAGTGCTTTGGCCTGATTTTTCTAAAAAAGACTTTTTTAATGCAATTACAAATTTCCGACAAAGAGAAAGACGATTTGGTAAAATTTCAGAACAAATCTCAAATGAATTCTGAAAATTTTTTAGTTGTAACAAAACTGCCGGTTTTAAAATTTTATTTGAAAACAAATACTATATTTGCAGAAATTTTTATCCTGTGTAACATTATGTCATAATAACCGTTTTATGACAATTAATACGAAAATAAACCTCAATGTTTAAAAAAATAATTTTAACACTTTTCCTTGCGGCATACATCTTATTAAGTTTCAGTCAGACAAAGTTTGATTACGAAAATCCTGAAAAATACGAAATTGCCGGGATACAGACAAAAGGTATAAGATATCTTGATAATACTGCATTAATCCACGTTACGGGGCTTTCCGTAGGTCAGAAAATTATGATACCCGGAGATGCAATAACCGATGCCGTTAAAAAACTATGGGAACAAAAAATGTTCTCCGATGTTAAAATATATGCGGTGAAAGTCGAAAATAACAAAGTTTGGTTAGAAGTTTATCTGGAGGAAAGACCTCGACTGTCGGAAGTAAGATATTACGGTATAAGAAATTCAGACCAAGAAGAATTGACGGATAAATTAGACCTTGTAAAAGGAAGACAAATAACTCAAAATACATTGGTACTTTCCGAAAATATCATAAAACAATATTATGCTGATAAAGGTTTTTCTAAAACTAAAGTCAGAATATTTAAAAAACAAGATACGACATATCAAAATGCAATCATTTTAAATATATATATAGATAAGTTCAAAAAAACACGAATTGAAAATTTTAAAATTGAAGGGAATTCCGTATTTAAAGAACGTAAATTGAAGTGGTTTATAATAAAAGATACAAAAGAAAGAAGATGGTACGGCTTATTTAAACCCTCTAAATATATTGTTTCTAAATATGAAGACGATAAAAATAAAATCATAGCAGCATATAATGAAAAAGGCTACAGAGATGCTAAAATAGTCGTTGACTCGGTATATGACGCAAATGACAGAAATGTAAATATTTATCTGAAAATTGATGAAGGAAAGCAATATTTTTTCAGAGACATAAAATGGATAGGAAATTCAAAATACACAACAGAGCAGTTGAATAAGCAACTGAAAATAAAGAAAGGAGACGTTTATAACAAAGAAAAACTTAACAACAGACTTACGGTTGACGAAGATGCTGTAGGAAATTTATATATGGATAACGGTTACTTATTTTTTAATGTAAGAGCTATAGAGAAAAAAATTGAAAACGACTCCGTAGATATTGAATTAAGAATGTATGAAGGACCTAAAGCTCGTATTAACAAAGTTACAATCAAGGGAAATGACAGAACAAATGATAATGTAATAAGACGAGAATTATATACGGTTCCCGGAGAACTTTTCAGTAAAAGCGATATAATTCGCTCTGTTAGAGAGCTTGCAACATTGGGACATTTTGACCCCGAACAAATAGTCCCGACTCCTATTCCAAATCCTGCAAACGGAACAGTTGATTTGGAATATTCTCTTGTAGAAAGAGGCAACGACAGAGTTGAAATATCCGGCGGTTGGGGAGCCGGTATGTTAGTAGGCCGCCTCGGCTTGTCGTTCAATAATTTTTCAATTCAAAATATTTTTGACAAAAAAGCATGGAGACCCTTGCCTACCGGCGACGGACAAAAACTGAGCCTTAATGCTCAAACTAACGGTGCTCAATATCAGTATTACAGTATATCATTTCAAGAACCGTGGCTCGGAGGTAAAAAACCCAACTCTATGTCCGTATCTTTCTATTATAATATTCAATCTAACAGAACATACTATAACCCTAATCCTGAAGAACTTCAAACAGCCAAGGTCGCAGGAATTTCCGTAGGATTCGGCAGAAGATTAAAATGGCCTGATAATTATTTTACTCTTTATCATGCTTTAGGCTATCAAAAATATATTCTGGACGATTGGAGGTATCGTTCTTATATTAAAAATATTACAGACGGCAGGTATAACAATTTTACAATAAGCACTACCTTCGGCAGAAACTCAGTTGATAATCCGCTGTATTCAAGAAGAGGCTCCGAATTTTCATTAGGGCTGGAGTTAACCCCGCCTTATTCACTGTTTTCAAATAAAAATTATTCAGATATAACAGATCAGGAAAAATATAAATGGATTGAATACCATAAATGGTCTTTTAAGGCAAGATGGTTTACGCAATTATGGGGAGATTTGGTATTTCATACTAAGACAGAGTTCGGCTACCTCGGATTTTACAACAAAGACATAGGTTATTCACCGCTCGGAGGATACAGTGTAGGCGGAAGCGGTATGGCATATTATACCTACGGTGTTGATATTATTGGATTGCGAGGTTATAAAGACGGAGAATTAACTCCTGAAAAAGGAGCAAATATATATACAAAATATACTATGGAATTACGTTACCCCGTTATTTTGAAAGAAAGTGCTACAATTTTTGCACTAATATTCGGAGAAGCAGGAAATGCGTGGTACGATACAAAAACATTTAATCCCTTTGTAATGAAACGTTCTGCAGGGGTGGGAGTTCGTATTTTCTTACCTATGCTCGGACAATTGGGCTTTGACTGGGGATACGGATTCGATCCTCAACCCGGAGAATTCGTACCTCACGGAAGCGAATTTCATTTCACTATGGGGCAACAATTTTAAATTTTATAATGATAAAATCTTTTTTGCACCATTTTTGTAATACTTGTACTTTAATTAAATGCTTATTGCATTTTCAAATGTACAAGATGTTAAACTAAAAATTAAAAAAATGAAAAAGACAGTTATTACCCTTATTTTATCGCTTATTTTGGCAGCCCCTGCGTTTTCTCAAAAAAACGCTTATGTTGACACGGAATATATTTTAAGTAAAATTCCGGCTTACGAAAACGCACAAGCAAAATTGGACGAATATTCAAAAAAATGGAAAAAAGAAATTGAAGCCAAATACAAAGAAGTTGAAACAAAATATAAAGAATATCAAACTGAAATAGCTTTGTTATCGGCAGAAATGAAAAAACAAAGAGAAGACGAAATAATCAATCTTGAAAAAGAAGCAAATCAGCTTAAAGAAAAATATTTCGGAACAGAAGGAGAATTGTTTAACAAAAGGAAAGAATTGGTAAAACCTATACAGGATGAAGTATATAATGCGATAAAAGAAATTGCCACGGAAGGAAATTACGGCTTTATTTTTGATAAATCTGCCGATATGTCATTGATATATACCGACCCCAAATATGATATAAGCGATGAGGTATTAAAAAAGTTAGGATATAATTAATATACAATTTT
>CAMZKI010000231.1 GCA_947311125.1 uncultured Chlorobiota bacterium | reverse complement strand
TTTGTAAATTTACAAAAAAAATAAAAGTTATGAAAAATATAAAGATATTTCACTATAATATTTAACACTGTTTTTATCCGGTTTTTATCTGTTCCTGCATTTTTTCATAATACTGTATCTTTTTATCGGCTTGCTGAGCAGAACATAAATATATACAATTAATTTGCTTTATATTTATCAATAATTTTACTGAAAATTTCTTTACTTATAGGTTTTGAAATAAAATCATCGCAACCTGCCGTTAGTGCTTTTGCTTTTTCTTCAGCGGTTGAATATGCCGTTTGTGCTATAACAGGGACATCGGGATTTATTTTTTTTATTTGTTTTGTTGCCTCATAGCCGTCCATTACGGGCATTTTTAAATCCATAAGAATAAAATCTATATCACTTCTTTGTTTATAAATATTAACGGCTTCTTGTCCGTTTTTTGCGTGTACGGGTTTAATGTTTTCTGCAAAATATTCTAATAAAGTTTCTATGTAAATATAGTTAACTTCCTCGTCTTCAACAATTAAAATGGTATTATGTTTTTTCGGAGATGTTTTTACAGAACGGTTGTTTAAGTTCTCAATATAAGAAGGTTTGTAAGGTATTGTAACGTAAAAAACAGAACCTTTCCCTTTTTCTGATTTTAAATGAATTTTTCCTCCGAGAAGTTCAGTGTTCTCTTTTGCTATTGATAAGCCGAGACCTAATCCTCCTGCATGTATTGATATATTTTTTTCTTCTTGGGAGAAACGCTCAAATATTATATCTTGCTTTTCAGGTCTTATACCTATGCCGGTATCTTTAACATAAAGTTCTATTTCTTTGTTTTTAAGAGTATAACCAAATTCTATGTGTCCTTTTTTTGTAAATTTAAGTGCGTTTTCGAGTAGGTTACTTAAAATTTTGGTTAGTTTTGAACTGTCTGTGTAAATTGTACTTTCTTTATCAGATAATCCTTTTTTCAAATAAAGAGGTGTTTTGTTTTCTTTGGCTTTTATGTCAAATATTGAAAATAAATCCAATAATAAATCGTTTAAGCAAACTTTTTCTTTTACGGGTTTTACCTGCTTTGTTCCGAGTTTTGATATTTCAAGAATGTCGTCAATAATGCGCATTAACTGTTTTCCGCTGTTTTGAATAATGTTTATGTAATTTTTTCTTTTTTCGGGTGTCAAGTCAGGGTCGGATAAAAATTCCGAGAAACCTAATATTCCGTTCATAGGCGTTCTTATTTCGTGCGACATATTATTTAAAAACTCAGTTTTAAGCCTGTCGCTCTCTTCTGCTTTTTCTTTTGCTTTCAAGATTTCTTGTTCGGCTTTTTTACGTTTTGATATATCGGTTACCATTGAGAGGATATATTGATTGCCTTTAATTTTTATGAATGTTGCATTCATAAGAGTATCTATTTTTTTTCCGGTTTTTGAAAAAAAAGTAAATTCTAAGTTTTCGGCTCTGCCTGTGTCTTTAAAACTGTCAAGGAACTTTGCTCTGTCATCAGTTGAGTAAAATCCTAAATCCGTAACCTTATTCCCTATAAGTTCGTCTTTTGTGTATCCGGAAATTTCACAAAGTTTATTGTTGGCTTCTATTATGGTTCCTGATAAATCAGTAATTGATATAGGTTGCGGAGAAAAATCGAAAATACTTTTGAACTTTTCTTCATTTTCTTCGGCTTTTTCTTTAGCTGCAATTAGTTCTAGTTCTGCTTCTCTCTTTTTCGTAATGTCTATTGCCACGCCTATTACATTAACGGGGTTTTCGTTGTTATCCGTAATGACGGTAGCTGATGCTTTTATATGCCTGATTTTGCCGTCGTTATGTCTTATAATCCTGAAATTAGTATATTCGGTAGTTTTATCCTCTATTATTTTTGCTAATTGCTCAGTTACTCTTTCAGCATCGTCAGGATGCAGAGCTTTTCTCCAGGTTTCATAAGTAACCGGATTTTTTTTGGGTATTCCGAATATATTAAATTTTTCGTCATTCCATGTAGCCTTGTCTGTTTTCAGATCATAGTCAAAAATGCCTATTTTCTCAATTTCGGTAATTGTTCTGAGATTATGATTTTGTTTTTTAAGCTCTGCCTGGTAAGCATTTCTTTCAGTAATATCCGTAAAGAAACCTACATTATACTTTTTTTTGTTTATAAACAGTGAGGTTGTATTAATATCAGCATAAAATATACTGCCGTCTTTTCTTTTGCACGGAATATTTTCTGCCAAATCTTTTTTCTTTTCGGCTTGTGCGTTAAACTCTGCGATGACATTATTGAGTGATTCTTTAGGATGAATGTCTTCGACAGACATATTTTTCAGCTCTTTTTCACTATAATCCAGCATCTCACAGATTTTAGGATTAGCAAAACTAAATTTCCGTTTTTCTGTATCAGCAATTAGAATTCCTACTGAAGCACCGTCGAACAGGCTTTTAAATTTAATTTCGTTTTCTTCTGCTTCTTTTAAAGCTTTTTCCAGATTCTCGTTCTGAGATTTATATTCTTCGTAAAGAGCTTCATATTCTTTGTTTTTTTCTGTCAGTTCTTCGTTACTTGCAAAATATTCTTCGTTAAGGCTTGCATATTCTTCGTTTTGCTCTTTGAGTTTCTTCTCAATTTTTTTTCTTTCCGTTATGTCCAAAACGGTTAAATACATATATTTTTTATTGTTATGAGAAAAAGGAGAACCGTAAACTTCAACATTTTTTATTTCACCGCTTGCAAGTCTGTGTTCAAATTCAAAAAGAACGGATTTATTTTTTACGGCTTCGTTCATCTTGCTGTCTGTTTCTTCGGCAGACAGAGTATTGATATCGCTAATCTTTTTTTTAAGCAGAATTTTTTTCGGGTAACCGTAGAATTTTACAGCCGAATCGTTAGCATCTGTAATTTGTTTTGTTTCTGTATCAATTTCAAGCATTACAGCTTTATTATTTCTGAAGAAACTTTCAAATTTATTATCATTAGAGTGTTTGTTTTTTTTTATGGTCATAACAGTTTATTAAAATTTAGTACTTAAAGACAGATGTAAATTTTTGTTTTATTGTGTAAATTTATAATTTATTTTTAATTTTTAAAACTGTTTGTGATTATACCGAAAAGGAAATAAAAAAGACACTCCTTGTGAAGAGGAGTGTCTCGGTGCCCGGAACAGGAATCGAACCTGCAAGTCCAAAAGGACACATGAACCTGAATCATGCGCGTCTGCCAATTTCGCCATCCGGGCTTATTCGGGACTGCAAAAATATAAAAAACTTTAATTAAGCAAATGTTTTTTCCAAAAGTTAAGCATCATTGTGTAAAGATGGTATCTTGTATTGCCTCCGTATATGCTGTGATTGCGGTTAATATAAAAAAATTCGTTAAATT
Organism: uncultured Chlorobiota bacterium; assembly: GCA_947311125.1. GTDB lineage: Bacteria > Bacteroidota > Bacteroidia > Bacteroidales > JAADGE01 > JAADGE01. The sequence continues at coordinate 9,809 of CAMZKI010000231.1, read as the reverse complement.
GTTTGTTTGCCTGCACTAATGCTTCCGAAAATTCAGCGGAATTTTGCCAATGAACGTTGTCATCTCCGGTTCCGTGAACAAGAAGAAAATCTCCTTTCAGTTTGTCTGCAAAATTTATCGGCGAATTGTTATCGTATCCGTCCGGATTTTCTTGCGGGGTACGCATAAAACGTTCAGTATAAATATTATCATAATATCGCCAATTTGTAACAGGTGCTACGGCAATTCCTGCAGAAAAATAATCTGCTCCTTTTGTCATACACAGAGATGTTGTAAAACCTCCGTAGCTCCAGCCCCAAATACCTATTTTGTTTGAATTTATATAACTTTGCTTTTGCAGGTATTTTGCTGTTTCTATAAGGTCGATTGTTTCTAACTTTCCGAGTTGCAAATATGTTTGCTTTTTAAACTCTTCACCTCTTCCGCCTGTTCCCCGCGGATCGACACAGACCATAATTATTCCTTGTTGTGCCAGTAAATTATCCCATCCGAAACTCCACCTGTTCAGTACTTGTTGAGAGCCTGGTCCGCTGTATTGTGTTATTATTACCGGATATTTTTTAGTATTGTCAAAATTCGGAGGTTTTATAATCCAGGCATTAAGTTCTGTATTTTCTGATGTTTTAAATTTGAAAAATTCTTTATTAATACCGCCGTATTCTTCAACAAGTTCTTTAATGTTTTTATTATCAAGTAAAATTCTTATAAGCTTTCCTTTTGCGTTATGCAGAGTTACAAAATTAGGAGTTTCAGCATTTGAAAAATAATTTATGTAGTATTTGAAATTTTTACTGAATTCTGCTCTGTTTGTTCCTCCGGATTCAGACAGTTTTTCTTTTTTCCCCTTAATGCTTACTTTGTAAACACCTCTGTTTAACGGGGATTCTTCATTTGATTGATAATAAAAAAAATGAGTAATATTATCATAACCGTAAAAATCAGTAACTTCCCAACTTCCGGAAGTCAACTGTTTTACTTGCTTTCCGTTTAAGTCATGAAGATATAAATGTCGGTATCCGTCTCTTTCGCTTGTCATTACGAAGTGCTTGCCATCGTCAAGAAATTGCAGGTTGTCGAAATCATTTTCATCAATGTAATATTTATTTATTTCTGTATAAATTACTTTTGATTTTCCTGTATTCATATCGGCAAAAAGTAATTCAAACTTATTTTGCAGACGGTTAAGTCTGAATACGGCTAAAGTATTTTCATCTTGTGTCATTCTTATTCTCGGAATATATATATCTGTTTCTTTGCCGATGTCAATATTTGTTGTTTTTTCTGTTTCTATATTATAAATGTGAACACTGACAACAGAGTTGTCTTCACCGGCTTTAGGGTATTTAAAATTTCGGCATTCCGGATAAAGCTTATTTTTAATGAGTTCCGGATTATTTCCGGCAAACATTGTCATACTGAACATTTTAACATTTGATTCGTTAAATTTGATGTATGCGAGCTTTTTACCGTCGGGCGACCATTCATATGCTTTGTTAAACTCAAATTCTTCTTCGTAAACCCAATCCGGTATTCCGTTTATAATTTTATTATATTCTCCGTCAAATGTAATTTGTGTTTCTTTACCGGTTTCTAAATCTTTTATGTAAATGTTATTTTTTCGTATAAACGCTACTTTTTCAGCATCGGGAGAAAAACTTGCAATTTGTTGTTTGCCGTTTTCCGAAACGGGAGTCAGTTTTCTTGTTTTTATATCGTAAACAAAATATTCGGCAGTGAAAGATCTTCTGTAAATACGCCTGTAATTTGTTTGAAGTAATATTTTGGTTTCATCGGAATTAAAATCATATCCTTCAGGGTTTATTTCTGCATCAACGGCATTGAAAACAGTATCGGTCAGTTTTCCGGTTTTATAGCTGTATTTTAAAATGTTTCCGACTCTGTCACTTGTTGTGTAATGTATTCCGTCATTCATTGAACGTACACCGTAAACGGAATTTGTCCAAAATGTCCAATTTTTCCATAAGTCGGCAACCGTAATTTTCTTGTAAGAATTATTTTGGGCAAATACACTACTTACCAACAAAATACTGACTATTAACAGATTTATTTTTTTAAATTTTCTCATACCGGTATAAATTTTGATATTTTATTCAACAAATATAAAGTTTTACGCTTTATTTCACATAAAAAATATTATTTTTGAGAAAAATATAAACATCTGAAAATTATGAGAGATTTTGATTCAGCTTTTTTAAGCTCATTATTATTACTGTATGATAGTTTTGAAGATCACGGAATATCTTTGGTATATGTAGGAAAATTTAATCATACTATTACGAAAGTTTTTACTGCTCTGACAAGCGAAGATATTGAAAACTTGAATGAATCGCGTTCTGTTCAAAGAACTTTGCATCATTCAATGATTGAAATTCTTCAAAATATGACTAAACATTCTGATAATATGTTTCAGGATATTAATTTCGGAAAAGGGCTTTTTATGCTGGGTAAAAAAAATGATGCTTATCATATTATTACTGCAAATGTTGTTAATAACGAACAGGAGCAACAATTAAGAAATTCTATAGACGAGCTTAATGCCTGCACTCCTGCCGAATTAAAAGCAATGTATAAAAAACAACTTCGCGAGGGTAAAATTTCGGGAAAAGGAGGTGCCGGTTTGGGGCTTATTGATATAACAAGAAAAACCGGTAATCCGTTGGATTATATGTTCTTTCCTGCTGACGAAGATAAAAAATACTTTGTCTTAAAAGTTAAAGTTGATTCGGAAGTTTCGGATTAATACTTTTTAATGATACAGACAGAAACGATATCTTTAGAGGAATACAACACTTTCGGAATTGATGTGAAAGCGTTGTATTCTTTTTTTTGTAAAAATGAATATGAATTAAAGGAAATACTAAAGACTGATTTTACTAAAAAAAAGAAAGTTTTTGTTTTAGGCGGCGGAAGTAACGTTCTTTTTACAAAAGACACAGATGATATTTTAATTTTGATGCAAAATAAGGGCATTGAAATTGTTAGGGAAGACGATACAAATGTTTTTATTAAAGTTGCGGCGGGAGAAGTTTGGGATGATTTTGTTGATTTTTGCGTTAAAAATAATTACGGCGGAGCCGAAAACCTTTCCTTAATACCGGGAACGGCGGGAGCTTCACCTGTTCAAAATATAGGTGCGTACGGTGCAGAAGTTAAAGATATAATTTTTGAGGTTGAGGCTGCAGAAATTAAAAGCGGCAAAAAGAAAGTGTTTAAAAATAAGGACTGTAAGTTTGCTTATCGAAACAGTATCTTTAAAAACGAATTAAAGAATCAATATATTATTTTAAACGTAACGTATAAATTATCAAAATTTCCTGAATTGAAATTATCCTACGGTAATTTAAGAGAAGAGCTGCCGTCCGGAAAAAACATCGAAATTAAAGATGTAAGAGCTGCCGTAATTCGCATAAGGGAAGACAAACTGCCTAAAACGGAAAACTTGCCTAATGCAGGCAGTTTTTTTAAAAACCCGGTTGTTTCTCAAGATTTTTTCAGAAATTTAACAAATAAAAATCCGGAATTAGTTTCTTATCCCGCTGAAAAAGGAAAGGTTAAATTAGCTGCAGGGCAGTTAATTGATATTTGCGGATGGAAAGGAAAGAAAGAAAACGGTGTAGGTGTTCACGATAAGCAAGCTCTTGTAATTGTAAATTACGGCAATGCTGACGGAAAAACAGTTTTAAAATTTTCTGAGAAGATTCAAAAATCGGTTTTTGAAAAATTCGGTGTTGAGATTGAACGGGAGGTTTTGGTGTATCCGGACGATGTTATTTAAAAATTATACCGGTTATTGAATTAATTAATATAATTTTGTAAAAAAAGATGAGACGAACAAATACAGAACCTCTTAAAGACGTAATACAACGTTTTTTGAAAATATACGGAGCCGATAAAAAACTTAAAGAAATACGAGTGCAGAACTCGTGGGGTAAAATAATGGGTGCAAGTATTGAACGACAAACAGAATTTGTAAACGTGAGAAAATCAACGTTTTATGTTAAATTGAATTCCTCTGTTCTGAAGCACGAACTGTTAATGATGAAAAGTAAGATAATTAAACGGCTAAATGAAGAAGCCGGCGAAACATTAATTGACAAAATCGTATTTTTATAATTTTCTAAAAAAAATCATCATCATCGTCTTCAAAGTCGTCATCATCAAAATCTTCATCGTCAAAGTCGTCATCATCAAAATCTTCATCAAAAAAGTCGGATACGTCTTCATTTAAATTGAAAAAATCTAAAGCTGCAGCATTTTCTTCCGATAACTTAATCTCTTCTTCAATATCCGGGTCGTGATTAATCAGTTTTATGATTTTTTCTTCCGAAAAAATTTCGGTATTTGTAGCTATTACTTCGTCAGAAATAAAATTTCCGAAATTTTTCACCTCATTTAAAATACTCTTTAATATTGAGTCTAAACTTATTTGTATGGGAACAAGGCATATTATACTGACAAAATAACCATAAAAAGTTATTTTTTCGGTAATACCTTTATTATTTTGCAGAGCAAATTCTATTTCTTTTTTAAGTAAATCTTTTTGAAAATCCGTAAAGTTCTTTTTGTTGTTTGAAGACATAACAAAAAAGTATCTCAAACTGTTACCCGACCCTCCGAGTCCTGATGATATGTAAATTTTAGAATTATCACTTAATACATGCTCAACGTTAGCTCTGCTTCTTTGGAATGCCAAAATTGCCCATTTTGCAAGCTCGTTCTTACAATTGTTTTTAAACCTTTCAATTACGCGGTATGCTTTTACGTCACCTGTTAAGCTAAGTTCAATTAAAGCAAATTTCTTATCTTCAATGCTTGATTCGGTATCATAAAGTATTGCCTCTGACTCTTCTGCAGTTTTTTGCTCATCTGCTTTATTCAGAAACTTTAATGTCATTTTTTCAAATTCTATTTGAACGGAAACATCAATGCCTTCCTCAAAAACCAAAAAATCGGAAAATGACTTACGCAGTTTTCTTTCAAGAAATTGTTTCAGACTTTTATTTGTCATCTAACTAATATTTTCGGCAAAATTAACACTTTTAATTTTAACGGCACGATTAAAAATTTATTTTAATAAATTACCAATATATAGGTATTGTAATCACTGCTCTGAATATGTATTTTTGTGTCCGTTAATTACTGCAGTATGAATTTATCCGAACTTAAGAATAATGAAGAAGGCATAATAGTTAAAATTAAAGGGCGAGGTGCGTTCAGGAAGCGGATTACGGAAATGGGGTTTATTAAGGGCGAAACCGTTACCGTTATAAAAAATGCTCCTATGAAAGATCCCGTTGAATACAGCATAATGGGGTATAATGTTTCATTAAGAAGAAGTGAAGCAGCTCTTGTAGAGATTGTTACAAAAAGTGAGGCAAAAAATATAATTCAAGAGGAATATGGCGGAACAACAGAAAATAACATTCTGAAAAAATCCGCTAAAATTAAAAAAAACCATATTAATATAGCTCTCGTAGGAAATCCTAACTGCGGAAAACCAACTCTTTTTAATAATATAACCGGCTCGGCAGAACACGTAGGGAATTACGGCGGTGTTACTGTTGATGCCAAAAAAGCAAGTAAAAAATTTAATAATTACCTTTTTAATATTACCGATTTACCGGGGACATATTCTTTAACGGCATATACTCCGGAAGAGCTTTATGTGAGGGAGCATATCTTTGACGAAATGCCGGATATTGTTGTAAACGTAATTGATGCCTCTAATTTAGAACGAAATTTGTATCTTACCTCCCGCCTTATAGATATGGATATAAAAGTCGTTATTGCATTAAATATGTATGACGAACTGGAAAAAAGAGGAGATAAGTTTGATTATGAGGTGTTTGGAAAAATGATAGGTATTCCGGTTATTCCTACCGTTGCTTCCGCAGGTAAAGGTATTTCCGATTTATTTGAAGAGTTAATAAGAGTTTATGAAGATAATGAGCCGATATTAAGACATATACATATTAATTACGGCAAAGGTTTTGAAAAAGCAATAAAAGAAATTCAGCAAAAAATATTTTTGCCGGAAAACATCGGACTTACAAGTAAAGTTGCTCCGCGTTTTTTAGCTTTAAGTCTTCTCGAAAAAGATGAAGACATCAAGAAACGAATATCTGAACTGAAAAACGGGAAAGAAATAGCAGAAACAAGCGAAAAATTTATAAAAAAAATAGAGTCTCACCTAAAAGAAGATACCGAAACTTTAATTACCGATGCCCGTTACGGATTTATAAGAGGGGCATTAAAAGAAACATATTTCAGAAAAGAAAAAAACGGAAAAACTGAAACTCAAAGGATTGATAAAGTATTAACCCACAAATTATGGGGTATTCCGATTTTTATATTCTTTATGTGGCTGATGTTTCAAATGACATTTTCGCTCGGTCAATATCCGATGACTTGGATAGAAAACGGCGTTTCATTGCTTGCAAAGCTTTTTCAAAGCTATATGCCCGACGGAATGCTTAAAGATTTAATTGTTGACGGGATAATAGGAGGTGTCGGAGGCGTGATAGTTTTTCTTCCCAATATTCTGATTTTATTTTTTATAATTTCGATAATGGAAGATACCGGATATATGTCGCGAGCAGCATTTATTACAGATAAAATGATGCATAAAATAGGGCTTCACGGAAAATCATTTATCCCGTTGATTATGGGCTTCGGTTGTAACGTTCCCGCCGTTATGTCTACACGAACCCTTGAAAATCGCAGCGACAGGCTTCTTACAATGCTGATAAACCCTTTTATGTCTTGCAGTGCAAGATTACCGGTATATCTTATTATCATAGGGGCGGTATTTCCGGAAAATGCAGGAACAGTGTTGTTTCTTATATACGGAACAGGTATTTTGTTGTCAATTTTGGTGGCAAAATTATTTAAGAAAGTTATTTTTAAATCCAAAGATGCTCCGTTTGTAATGGAACTTCCGCCTTATCGGAGACCTGTTTTTAAAACCTCTTTAATACATATGTGGCATAAAGGCTCTCAATATTTGAAAAAAATGGGAGGCGTAATTTTAATAGCTTCGATAATTATTTGGGCTTTAGGATATTTTCCTGTTTCCGATTCCGAAGTTGAGAAAATAGAAAAACATATCAGTTTGTTGAAAAAGAATGATGATAATCTGCAGGATATGTCGTTAAAAGATACTTTAATGAAATTAGAACTGCAAAAACATTTGGTTCAGCAGAAAAATTCATATATCGGAAAAATAGGTCATTTTATAGAGCCTGTTATTCGTCCTTTGGGTTTTGATTGGAAAATGGGAGTTGCCATTACTGCGGGTATAGCCGCAAAAGAAATAGTTGTAAGCACAATGGGAGTTCTTTACGGTGCAGAGTTTGGTGCCGATGACTCTTCCGATGCTTTAAAAAAAGCAATTAAAACAGAACGTTATTCTTCGGGAAAGCATAAAGGTGAAATTATATTCACTCCCTTGGTTTCGGTTTCATTTTTAATTTTTATTTTAGTATACTTTCCGTGTGTTGCCGTTGTTGCAGCCGTTAAAAAGGAATCGGGCAGCTGGAAATGGGCGGCATTTTTAGTAGTCTATACAACAGCTTTGGCATGGCTTTTATCTTTTGCAATTTATCAAATCGGAAACTTATTTATATAAAACCGGCATTATGATACAGGAAATTTTTACATATATAATTATCGGAGTTGCAACTGCATATACATTATACAGTTTTATAAAAATGCTGATTCCGTCAAAAGATAAAAAAAAACATTTGTGTTCTGTAGGATGCTCAGGATGCAGTTTAAAAAATGATTTAACTCTTAAAAATATATCAGTAAAAAAAGCAGATTAAAAATATCTTATTTTATTCTGATAAGTATTAGCTAATTCAGTTAATTTTTATTCCTTTGTAAATACTGATACAATAAAGTTTCGGAAAAAATACAAAATATATTATGAATAAAATTGTAGAGAAATATGCGGAATTACCCAGACCGGTCAGAAGACCTTTATGGATTTTATGGCATAATATGATTTCTTCTTTTGATAAACAAAAAACAGCGGTTTTTATGAATTACGGTTATGCCGGTGATAACGGAGAATTTAAAGACCTTAAATTAAAATCGGAAGATGAAAATGACAGATACAGCATACAATTATATGATCATGTTGCCGGAGGCGAGAAAATTAAAGACAAGGACATTCTTGAAGTAGGATGCGGCAGAGGAGGCGGAGCTTCATTCTTGGCAAGGTATTATATGCCGAAATCATATATAGGTCTTGATATTTCAAAGAAAACAACTGATTTCTGCAACAAATATCATAAAGCAAAAGGATTGAAGTTTATTAAAGGACACGCAGAGCAGCTTCCCTTTGGAGATTCCAGTATTGACGCTGTTGTTAATATTGAATCTGCAAGGGTTTACGGTAATATCCCTAAATTTTTTCAAGAGGTTTTCAGAATTCTTAAGCCTGAGGGTAAATTCTTTTTTGCAGATATGATTAAACCTAAAGATATCCAATTTATAGACAAGCAACTGGAAAAGGCTGGGTTTAAATTTGTTCGAAAGAACAATATAAGAGAAAATGTGGTAAATGCCCTAAGATTAGATACAGAATACAGAAAAGAACGTATTCATAAAGGTGTACCTAAGTTTTTACACAAATCTTTTTATCAATTTGCAGGTGTTGAGGGTTCTGAAAGATATGATGCCTTTGATAAAAAACGAATTGATTACTGGAGTTATACGCTGAGCAAGTAAAAAAATCTCTTATGAATATTTCTGCTTATCATAAGCCGGTTGAAAAAGCACCTTGCTCATTTATTGAATAATAATTTATTTTTAACTTATCGCATTCCTCTTTTCGTTGCTTTAATTCATAAAAGCTGTTTGAAGAGTCTAAGATGACAGCGTTAAAATCAATACTGTTTGCAATTGTATTTATGCTTAAATCGTTATTTCCTCCTAATATTACATAATCTGTTTTAAGTTTTGAACCAAATGCGGGAACGGTTTTGTATTTGTTCGTAAGAAGTAAAAAAGTTTTATTTCCGGCAATTATAAGATTGTTTTTTTTAATAAAATTATCAGAAACAAACTCTGTCGTATCAACAGGAACAAATTTAAAATCGGATTTGTTAAAATATTGCCTGTTAGGTTGAATACCGTAAATTACACTCTTCGATTTTATTGTCTCTTCGTCCGATAAAAATAAATTTTGTTTGCCGAAAATATCAACGGCAATACAGTTATTTATGTTATATATTGTCAGTGAATTATTGTTGTTGTATTTTATTTTTCTGAAACTGCCGACACTTATCCAAATTATTAAAGTTAATAACAAGAACTGTAATGCCCGTGCCTTTTTCAGTAAAATAAAAATTGTAAGAGAAATAATAAATAAATACGCTGAAATTAAATCTTCACTGTGAAAAGAGATATTTTCAACGGTCGAATACGGAATTTTTTCTATAAAAGAAACAGAACTGTTTAAAAATTTAAGAATATTATTTAATATAAAAGCAACAGCATTTGGTATATACGGCAAAGGTGAACTTATTAACAGCAAAACAGCAAGGATTAAAATTGCGGTTGCGGCAGGGATAACAATAATGTTGGATGCAAAAAACAAAACAGGAAATATGTGAAAATAATAAAGTGTTACCGGGAAAGTTCCGATTTGTGCCGCAATTGAAACAGAAGTAAGAGCCCACAAATAGTATAGAATTTTATTGTTTATTTTTAAAAGTGCAACTAATTTAGGCTGAAAAAATACGATGCTTAAAACTGCCGCATAGGACAACTGAAAGCCTACT
>CAMZKI010000230.1 GCA_947311125.1 uncultured Chlorobiota bacterium | reverse complement strand
TTGCTATACCCATAGCTCCTTCAAATGTTCTTGCCAACAGAACAACTTTATCGGGGGTAGGTGCACTTAATAATACGATTTTTCCTGCCTGGTAAGTGCTTAATGCAACGGTACATTGCAAATTAAATAATATTTCCGGCACCTCCGAACTGTACCGTGAAGTAAACGGAGATAAAGGTTTTTTCGGTTGATTTGTCATAGATTTTTTGTCTTAAATAATAATTCGAATTTACGACTATTTTATTAAAAAAGAGCGTTTTTTTGTTTTTCTTAAGTTTTTTTGATGAGACCCTATTTTTTTAAGGATTAAATTTATTGAACGGCAAATCCCAAAATCAAAACACTTATTTTTACGTTTTCTGTTTTAAGAAGTTCGTCGGCACAGGCAATAAGGGTAGAACCTGTTGTTACAACATCGTCAATGAGTAAAATGTGTTTTCCGTTAAGATATTCCGGTTTTACAACTTTGAAGGCAGAGCCTACATTTTTTCGCCGTTCTTCAAGGTTTTTTTTTGTTTGCGTTTCCGTAAATTTTGTTCGTAAAAGAATATCTGTTCGCAATTCTTTTTCCGTTATTTCAGAAATACCTTTTGCAATCATTTCGCTTTGGTTATAGCCTCTTATTCTTTTTTTTGCCGGGTGCAGCGGAACGGGAATTATTAAATTCGTTTCGTCAAAAAAACTGCCCGTAATTTCTCTTCCTGCCATTCTGCCGAGTTCAATCCCTATTTCTTTTTGCCCGCCGTATTTTAATTTATGAATAAGCGTTCGATATTTGCTTGCTTTTTGAAAATAAAAAAATGCCGTTGAATAAGTTATATCCGTAATTCCGTAGAATAAACGGTTCACGGGATTATCTTTTTCTTCGTGAAATTTAGTTCTCGGAATTTGATATAAACAATCCGTACATAAAAAACTTTCGCCTTTCAGCAGGTTTTTGCCGCATGATTCGCAGTTTTTCGGAAAAAATAATCGAAAAAATTGTATGAACCAATCCGAAATCATTCTTTATAAATTAAATTCTGCCAAAGAAATAAGAATTTGTTCAATTTTTTTGCGTGCAGCCGATGAGGAACAATTAAAATTATTTGTAATAATTGCAAAAGCCGATAACCTGCCCGATTTTGTCGTAACATAACCGGCATAAGCTCTTACGTTTCTTAACGAACCGCTTTTAGCCCGTATATTTCCTGAGGCAATCGTATTTTTACACATATTTTTTACCGTACCTTCTTTTCCTACAATTGCAATTGAATTATAAAAATCATAGGCATATTTGCTTCTGGTTTTCATATAACGCAAAATAAAAACAAGTTGTTTTACCGTAATACCGTTGTATCTTGTTAACCCGCTGCCGTCGAAAATAAACATACCGTCAGTGTTCAGTCCCTTTTTTTGCCAAAAGTGTTTTATAAAATCCTTATCTGTTTTTTCTTTATCGAAACCGGCAAGTTTCAATTGTACTTGCATGTAAAGATGTTCGGCAAACAGGTTTATGCTTTTAAAATTTGTCAGTTTTATAATTTCTTTTAATTCGGGCGAGTAGTTGGTATAGAGAAGCTTATGTTGTAAGGTGTCGTTTTTTTTCAATTCGGGATCTATTCTGAAAGTTGTTGCTTTTCCGGAAGATATACCGTTTTTTTTCAAAATTTTTTTCAGCGATTGTGCGGCAAACAGAGCGGGGTCGGGAAGCGAACCTTTTACCTCGTAATTTTTTTTGTTTAAAGGCAAGCGTCCTTCGATAATTCGATCGTAGGTATAAGGTGCTCCGAAAATATACGATAAATCGGAACGGATTGCATCCGATTTTACTCGGTTGCTGAATGTAAGTCCGGGAATTTCGGGTTCGATTTTTACGATTTCGGTTTTTCCGTCCTTTACGGAAGAGGTGTTAAAAAACAGGGAGTATAAATTATCGTGAAATGTAAGCCCGTTGGGTCCCGCACCGAAATAATTTCCTATGTCTTCCCATGTCCATTTCGGCGGAAGGGTCTGATAATCGTAAAAACTTGCATCGGCAATTATTTTTCCGTTTATGTATTTTATGCCGGCTTTGTATATTGCTCTTGCCCAATTTTCAAGTAATTTTGACATTTCTGTTTGTGCAAAATATTTTGAGCCCAAAGTAGGATCGCCGCCGCCTTTTATTATTATATTACCGTCTAAAACACCGGTGTTTTTATCAATTCTTCCCGTATATTCCAATCGCGTTTTAAATTTGTAGTTACTGCCGAGAGTTTCAATTGCAGTTGCCGTTGTTATCAATTTTATTGTTGATGCCGGAGTTATTGATAAATTCGGATTTAAGGAAGAAATAATTTCGCCTGTATTTACATCCTGCACAAAAAAGGCAATGCTTGCATTTTTAAAATCCTTATCATTTTTTAAAGTTTTTATTGCAATATTTATATTATGATTTTTGTCTTTAATCGATTGAGAAAATGCACCGGTAAAGATGAAAAAAAATAAAATAAAGGTATTCGTTTTTTTAATAAGCATAAAAGACTATTAAAGTTATTATAAATTCAAATACAGTAAATATAAAATTAACTAAATTTGCGAATAATTATTAAAACAGAAAAATGTTTTTTACAGATACGCATACCCATCTATATATCAGCGATTTTGAGTCTGACAGATATGAAGTTGTAAAAAAAGCAATTGATACCGGCATAACAAGAATGATTTTGCCGGGTATAAATTCTTCTTATATTCCGGTACAAATTGATTTGGCAGAAAAATTCCCTGAAAACTGTTTTCCCGCATTTGGTCTGCACCCTTCCGATGTAAATGAAGATTTTAAAAAGGAAATTAATATTGCAGCGGAATATTTACAAAAAATAAATGCTGTTGCCGTCGGTGAAACAGGTATTGATTTATATTGGGATAAAACTTATGCAGAGCAACAAAAAACAGCTTTTGAAAAGCAGGTAATTCTTGCAAAAGAATTTAAATTACCGATAATTATTCACGTTCGTGAGGCATTTAAAGAAGTTTTCGATATTATTGATAAATTGAATGATAAAAATCTGACGGGAATATTTCACAGTTTTACGGGAACGAAGAAAGAAGCACAAAAAATAATTGAATACGGCGGATTTAAAATCGGCATAAACGGTATTGTAACCTTTAAAAATTCGGGACTTGATAAAGTTGTACAAGAGATTGACTTACATCATATTGTTTTGGAAACCGATTCACCGTATTTGTCGCCTGTTCCGAAAAGAGGCAGGAGAAATGAAAGTTCACATCTTATATATATTGCGGAAAAAATTGCAGAAATAAAAAAAGTTTCGCTTGATAAAGTTGCAAAAGTTACTAATGAAAATACCGAAGAAACTTTTAAAAATATTTGAAATATAACTCCCCAAAAAATTAAAACAAAAATTTCGTTTATCCGTTTTGTAACAATCATTAATTATAAAACTTCTGTAATGAAAAGTCAAATAGCGATAATCAGCATAAAATTGCGGAGGCAAAACCTTTTGATAAGATACGTATTATTACTTTTCTTTATGATAATCGGTATTGAATCAGTATCTCAATCCATAGAAATAAAAAAAAATATATATCTGATTCCGGGGCAAGGGGCTGATGAAAGGTTATTTAAAAATTTGAAATTTGATACTTCAAGGTTTGAAATTCATTATATAAAATACAAGACTCCGTATAAAGGAGAG
>CAMZKI010000229.1 GCA_947311125.1 uncultured Chlorobiota bacterium | reverse complement strand
ATCTTTTTCCGTCTTCGGTTACTATCATTTTAAAGCCTTGTCTGCCGGGACTGCTGCCTTTATTTTCAACCACAACAAGCAGGATAACTTTTTGTTTTTTTCTTAAGTATGCTGATATCTTTGTCCAAATTTCCATAAAAAAAGTATGCGGAGAATTTTTGTTTAAACTTTGAATCTTATTCTGAAAATTCCGTTTTCGTATGAAGTTGAAGTTATTCTGAAATTTTCTATTTCGGAGGTATTTTTTACGTGTTCGCCTATACACGGACAATGGTCGTAATCGCCTATACTTATAATTCTTACCTCCGGATTTTCTTCCTTATTTATCCTTTTAAGGTTAAATATTTTGTCGGCTTCTGCATAAGGTATGTTTTTTTCGCTGACATCAAGATTTTGACAGATTATTTCTTTTATTTTTTGTTCAAGCATATTTATTTCTTCCTCTGAAAGTGCTTTATTAAGTTTAAAATCACATTTTGATTTTTTCCTTTCGATATGGCAATTTTCGGAACGCTCGCAACCGAACATTTTTACCATTGTCCCGTTTAGAATATGCTCGGCAGTGTGCATAGGGGCATAGTAATTCTTCCTTTCTTTCATCCCTTTTTTATCTTTAATACATCAGAAATTATTTATTTTCCTTTACTTGAACAAGTTTATAGTATAAGACCAACCCGTTATCATCTTTTTTGCTGATATTACGCCCTAATTCTTGTGCGTCTTTGGTAAATTCGTTAACTCTTATGACTTTATATATGAGATGCTGATTCTTTTTCAGTTTAAAAGTTTTTGACCAGTCTGCAATGGTATCGGAATCGAAACTTACCGTAAGAGTGTATTTACCCGGAAGAAGTCCTTCAATTTCTGTTTCGTCCGAAGGGTAGGCATCTTGGGCTTCTTCGTTAAGGTAAACAATAAATTGAGATGTTTCTTCTTTAAGATCGGTGTAAACTTTTATATATCCCTGCGAAAACAAATTAAGACTTAGTATACTGAATATGAATATGAATACTAGTTTTTTCATAATGTATTATTTTTTATTTCTGTTAATTTAAGAATTCTTTTGCTTTTTTCAAAGCTTTTTCAATTCCCGATGCATCGGCACCTCCCGCACTTGCAAAATGAGCGGTACCTCCGCCTCCGCCTTTTATTTCTTCGGATATTTCTCGAATAATTTCTCCTGCATTTAAGTTCTTTTCTTTAACGATATTGTCTGAAATCATAATAACCAAATTAGCATTTCCGTTATTTTCGATGCCTGCAACAAAAAACAAGTTTTCTGTTTCACCTTTTAACTGAAATGCTAAATCTTTCAGTTGTTGAGCATTTGCATTTTCTATTTTTTCTGCAATAACGTTTATTCCGTTTATTTTCGAGATTTTTTCCTTTAATTTGCGTTTAAGGTTTTTTGTTTTTTCTTTCTCGAATTTTTCAAGTAAGTTTTTAAATTCTTTATTTTCATTAAGGACTTTTTCGATACTTTCTTTTATATTTTTTGAACTTTTTATAAGTTGTTTTATTTCTTTGAATGCTTTAAGCTCTTTAAAAATATAATTTTCCGCTTCAACGGAAGTAACAGCTTCTATACGTCGTATTCCTGCTGCCACTGCACTTTCCGATATTATCTTAAAAAAGCCTATTTCTCCGGTTGCCGATACGTGATTTCCTCCGCATAATTCTACAGAATCTCCGAATTTTATAACACGAACAAGGTCTCCGTATTTTTCACCGAAAAGAGCTGTTGCCCCCATTTTTTTTGCTTCGGACATAGGTATTGAACGTTTCTCTTCCAAAGGAATATTTTCTCTTATTTTTGCATTTACCGCTCTTTCTGTTTTTTCAATTTCCTCATCTGTCATTTTCTTGAAGTGAGAAAAATCAAAACGCAAATGTTTTTCGTTTACCAGCGAACCTTTTTGTTCAACATGATTTCCGAGTATATCTTTCAGTGCTTTGTGCATAAGGTGAGTAGCAGAGTGATTTGCCCTTATCAGCTTTCTTTTAATCCTGTTTACAACTGCTTTAAAAGTTGCGTTTATGTTTTCAGGTAAACTTTCGGTATAGTGAATTATAACAGCGTGCTCTTTTTGGGTATCAAAAATGTATGTTTTTTTGCCGTCTGCTTCAATATAACCGGTATCTCCGACTTGACCGCCGCTTTCGGCATAAAAAGGCGTATAATTAAAGACCAGATGATAAATTTCTTTGTTTTTCTCTTTTACTTTTCGGTATCTGGTAATTTTCAGTTCTGTTTCAAGATGATCGTAGCCTATAAATTCTTCAGTATCATCTTCAAAAACGATTATCCAATCTCCCTTATCTGATGAAGCGTCAGCTTTTGAGCGTTTTTTTTGTTCTGCCATTGCTTCGTCAAAATCTTTTTTGCTTATAATCAGGTTATGTTCTTTTAAAATAAGCTCTGTCAAACCGTAAGGAAAGCCGTAAGAATCAAATAGTGTGAAAACATCTTTTCCGTTTACTATTTTATAACCGCTGTTTTTTGTTTCGTCAATTATTCCGTCAAGCATTCTTATTCCTGTTGCCAATGTTCTTAAAAAGGAAATTTCTTCTTCTTTTATTACATTTTCGATAATTTTATCTTGATAAATAAGTTCGGGAAATGCTTTTCCCATTATTTGAGTCAAGTTTTCAACCAATTTAAAAATAAACGGCTCTTTGATATCCAAGAAAGAATATCCGTATCGCACTGCTCTCCGCAAAATTCGACGAATAACGTAACCGGCACCTGTATTTGACGGAAGCTGCCCGTCGGTTATTGAGAAAGCAACTGCTCGTAAATGGTCTGCTATAACACGCATAGCAACATCAACTTTTTTATCTTTACCGTATAATTTCCCTGATATTTTCTCAATTTTATTAATCAGAGTTTGAAAAATATCTGTATCGTAATTTGATTTTTTGCCTTGCACAACCATACAAAGCCGCTCAAAGCCCATTCCGGTATCTACGTGTTTTGCCGGAAGGTTTTCTAATTTTCCGTTACTTTTACGATTATATTGAATAAAAACAAGGTTCCAAATCTCAATTACTAAGGGATGATCTTTGTTGACGAGCTCTCTTCCGGGAATTTTCGCTTTTTCATCGTCATCCCTTAAATCTATATGTATTTCGGAACACGGACCGCACGGACCGCTTGCTCCCATTTCCCAGAAATTATCTTTTTTATTTCCGTATAAGACTCTGTCTTCAGGAAGAAATTTACTCCAATATCCTTTAGCTTCTTCATCTGCATCGGTACTGTCTTGTTCTGAACCCTCAAATACTGTTGCATAAAGATTATTTTTATCTATTTTCAAAACATCAGTCAGGTATTCCCAAGCCCATTCTATTGCCTCTTTTTTGAAATAATCGCCGAAAGACCAGTTTCCCAGCATTTCAAACATTGTGTGATGATAAGTATCGTGCCCTACCTCTTCCAAATCGTTGTGTTTTCCGGAAACACGAAGACATTTTTGTGTATCTGCAATACGCTTTGCAAGGCTTTCAGCTTCACCAAGGAATATTTCTTTAAACTGATTCATCCCGGCATTGGTAAACATTAAAGTAGGGTCATCTTTAATTACCATAGGTGCGGACGGCACTATTTTATGCTGTTTTGATTCGAAAAAATCAAGAAAAGATTGTCTTATTTCGCTTGAAGTCATCATTTGTTTTTAATTTTCTGCAAAAATGCAAAAATATCTTTAATTTAACAATATTGCAGTAATAATCCTTATAAGCATATTCAATTGCAGTAATTATAATTATACAAAAACAAAAGTAACTAAAAAAAACCTTCTTTACATGTAGTTTTTGCAGACTTTACATAATAACAGACAACAAAAAATCCCGATTACCTTACTGTTAAAAAATATTTTTTTAATATATTTGAAAAAACTCAAAATTGTGAAAGAAATAAAAGCTGAAAAAATTGTTCACAAAAATGAAAAGCGAATAAAATTAACTTATAATTTTGACACCGTTATTGATAATATTGTAAGGCAAGTTGAGGGTCGAAAATGGAGCAGAACACTTAGATCTTGGCATATACCCTACTCCGACACTGCTTACAAAAATCTGTCAAGGTTATGCAAGGTGCATAACATTAAAATATTATACGGCAATAAAGAGAAAGCTACTAAGCAAAAACAAACAAATAAACAAATAAATAAAGATATTTCTTTTGAGAAGGAAATTCAAGTTGTATTATCAGAGTTTCAAGCATTTATGTCTGCAAAACGCATGAGTATTAATACGATAAAAGCGTACACAGGGGCTGTAAGAAAATTCCTCGAATACCATAAGGACAAAAAACCGAATGACATTACATTAGAAGATTTTAAAGATTTTAATAAAAATTATATT
>CAMZKI010000228.1 GCA_947311125.1 uncultured Chlorobiota bacterium | reverse complement strand
CCATCTGCAAGTTCAAGGTAAACACCTTTAGCAGAAACAACAGCTAAGACAGGTGCAGGATTAGACATGCTAGAGTAGGGATGCCAGACGTGTTTAGCATCATAGCGAAGCAAATCTGAGTAATTTACTCTGTTTTGAGTCATTGAAAGTTACGGAATCCTTTTTTTCTCTTTTAAGCAGTTGAATTTCTTTTTCTTTTTCTATTTTATCTTTAATGTTTTTTATTATTACATTAATTTCCTCAAAAGAAAAAGGTTTGTTTATGTATTCGTGTGCTCCGGCTTTAATGGCACTGACAGCTATGTCAACAGATTCATAAGCCGTCATAAAAACAATTATTGCGTCTTCATCTATTGCTTTTATTTTTTTCAGAACTTCCAAACCTTGCATTTTTGGTAATTTATTGTCTAAAAAGACAATGTCGGGTTGCTCCATTTGAAATGATTCTACACCGTCTTCTCCCGAACCTGCAGTATATACCTTGACACCTTCGGAGTTCAGTTTTTTTTCAAAAGACCAACGAATCAGTTTTTCATCATCAATTACAAGTATTTTAACCGGTTTCATACATATTAAATTATTTGTGAAACGTCATAATTTTCTGCAACAAAATGTCAAATATACATTTTTTGCGGTTTGTTACAATATTGATTTACGACAAATTTATCTTACCGAAGCCGGCAGGACTATAAATCAACCTGTCCAAACCGTAAGCAGGTTTTTATTTTCTGTAAATTGATAGTTCAGCACAAATATCTCTTTTGTGTGTTTAATAATTTCAGCCTCTATCACTCCTGACTTTTCAATATCAGGCGGTAATTTAATTTTAAAGTCTTTTTTAAAATCATAACCTCCGTTGCCCTTTATTTTAAATAATGTTTCTTTACCGCACCAGTGCAAATATATCTCTTTCGGTTCGTTTAACAATTTCAGGTCGTTCTCAGGTATAAATTTATGTGCGGTTCCCAGAATGCGTTCCGAAATTATTTCCGTATCAATACCGACTTCTTTATTTTTGCTTATAATTATTCCGACAAAAGCTCCCGAATGTGTTATTGAAATATTTTTATCATTTTTTAAATACGGATTTCCGTATGTGTCATAGTATATTTTTTCATACGTCCCGAGAATGTTTTTAAGAAGCAATCTTGTTCCGCACCATTCAAGCTTTCTTTTCTCGTTTTTTATTGAATTAAAGTATTCTGTTTCTTCTTTTGATAAATCTCTTTCTGTTTTTTGAAATAATAACTTTGAGTCTTCCGTAAATTCAGCAAGTTTAAGAATATAACTGCCTGTTGTTTTTTCAAAAATGATATTCATCAGAGACGATATTTGCGTATATTTGTTCTTTTAAAAAACAAATATAGCATAAAATGAAGATATTCACATCAAATATTACCCGGGAAGCTGATAATTACACGATAAAAAACGAACCGATATCATCCGTTAACTTAATGGAAAGAGCGGCAAAGAAAGCTGCCGATAAAATTTTGGAGTTATATTCCGACAAAATCAATTTTATAATTTTTGCCGGACCCGGGAATAACGGCGGAGACGGTTTGGTAATTGCCCGTTTATTATCAGAAAAAGGATATAATGTTATCTTGTGCTTTATAAACTTTACGGATAAAGTTTCATCTGATTTCAATACAAATTTTAAAAGGCTCAAAAAAATAAGAGACATATCAATTATAACGATTCATTCAATCTCGGATTTCCCTGTTATAAAAAGTAATGCTCTTATTATTGACGCTGTTTTCGGCTCGGGATTATCCCGTAATTTAAGCGGACTGCCGAAAGATGTTACGGAAAAAATAAACAAACTGCCGAATGATGTTGTTGCAATTGATATTCCATCCGGTCTTTTCGGAGAAAATAACCCGAATGAAGAAAGAGTGGTTATAAAAGCAAATCATACTTTAACTTTTCAATACCCTTCGCTTTCGTTTATGTTTCCGAAAAATGAACAATTTGTCGGCAAGTTTCATATACTTGACATCGGTATTCATAAAGATTTTATCGAACAAACCGATACTCCTTACCACTATGTTTTAAAAAGCGACATTAAACTGCAAAAGAGAAAAAAGTTTTCGCACAAGGGAAATTACGGGCACGGATTGCTGGCAGCCGGAAGTTACGGAAAAGCCGGAGCACAAATTTTAGCGGCAAAAGCTGCTCACAGAACAGGTATAGGTCTGCTTAGTGCTATTGTTCCGATTAAGAATTATCAAATATTGCAGGTTACGTCTCCGGAAACGATGCTGTATATTGATAAAACGGAAAAATACATTTCAACATTTCCGGAGCTGGGCACATTTAATGCTGCAGCAATAGGTCCTGCAACGGGGTTTTCAAATGAAACAAAAAAAATGCTGCTGAAACTGATAAAAACATATAAAAAACCTGTCATTTTTGATGCTGATGCTATTACTGTTTTATCAGAAAATAAAGATTGGTTGAAATATGTTCCGGAAAACAGTATATTCACACCACACCTTAAAGAATTTGAGAGGCTTTGCGGCAAAAGCGAAACCGGATTTGAACGGCTTCAAATGCAAATTGAGTTTTCGGTAAAATACAAAGTGTTTATTGTCTTGAAAGGTGCACATACTGCAATTTCGACTCCGGAAGGCGATATTTATTTTAATTCAACGGGAAACCCAGGAATGGCAACCGGAGGCAGCGGAGACGTATTGACCGGGATAATTTTGTCACTTCTGTCACAAAATTACTCTCCCCTCAATGCTGCAATCTTCGGAGTTTATATCCACGGTCTTGCCGGCGATTTAGCAGCAGAAAAAAAGGGAGAGGACTCTCTTATTGCCTCAGATATTATTGATTTTTTGCCTGAGGCGATAAAAAGTATTAAATAAAAATTATTTTACTGCCGTTGTTTCTATTTCTATCATTACGCCTAAGGGTAATTCTTTAACGGCAAAAGCTGCTCTTGCAGGCGGGTTCTCAGAATAGTACCTGCCGTATACTTCGTTCATTGCCGAGAAATTATTCATGTCGCTCAACAAACAAACAGATTTAACCGTGTTTTTAAGTGAATACCCCGCTGCTTCCAGAATTGCAGAAATATTTTTCATTACTTGCTCTGTCTGTTCTTTTATCCCTCCTTCAACTATTTTTCCTGTTTTCGGGTTTATCGGAATCTGTCCTGAAATATAAAGAGTGTTACCGGCTTTTACGGCTTGGCTGTAAGGTCCTATTGCTTTGGGAGCCTTGTCTGTATATATTACTTTTTTCATAATAAAAATATTTTTCGCAAAAATAAACAAAATTTAACAATAAACTTAAGTGTTTGAATCTCAGTAATTGAAAAAGTTTTTATATTTGTTTCACCTATAGTCTTAAACTTAGTGAATATATCCGACAAAATGTTTTTAAATTTGAATAGTGCGTTTTTAATTCCTTATGCTTTTATCGTCTTGTTTTTGGTTCTTACATTGCTCATCATCTTTACTTTACGATCAAAAAGAAAATTAAAACAAGCAAATATTCTGTTGTCTGAAAAAAATAAAGAGATTTCTGCACAAAGAGAAAAAATTCAAAAACAAAAAGACCGTATAACACAAAAAACCATTGACCTGATAGTTTTGAACAGAGAATTAAAAGAAACTTCTTTATTAAGAGAGGGGCTTACGAATATGATTATTCACGACCTTAAAAATCCTATAAGCAATATAATAAGTTTAAGTAGCAATAATGAAGTTTCTTTTTTTGCAAAGCAATTGCTTACAATGGTTGACAATATTCTTGACATTCAAAAATATGAAGGAATGGTAATGCCGTTAAATATTAAACCTGTTTTTTTATATGAAATATCAGAAAATGCAATAAATGAAGTTTCTTTTTTTGCAGCTTACAAAAACATAGAGTTAAAAAACAATGTTCCCTCTGATATTTTTGTTAAAGCAGATGCTGATATTTTAAAACGAATTTTTGTTAACTTACTTTCTAATGCTGTAAAATACAGCTATAAAAATGAAACTGTGAAAATAAAATGTGAAAAGCACACAGCAAAAAAAGACTCTGTAATAATAAAGGTTGTTGACAAGGGAATAGGTATAACCAAAGAAAAAATCCCGCTGATATTCGATAAATTCAGTCAAATAATTGCGAAAAATACGGGAGAGGCTCGCTCAACAGGCATAGGTCTTACTTTTTGTAAAATGGCTGTAGAAGCTCACGGAAGCAGTATAACGGTCAAGTCTGTTCCGGGCAGGTTTACGGAATTTGCATTTTGTTTACCGGTTATTCTGTCTGAAAAGCCTAAAGACATCCGCAAAACAACACAAATAAATAACGGTATTGTTTTTAATGAAAGTGAGCTGGATTATTTATCTGCTTTTTACCAAGATTTTAAAAGAACAAGCATTTATGAAATAGGTGAATTAAGAAAAATTATCAGTAAAATAGACCAATCATTTTCCTTAAATATTAAAGCCTGGAAAGACAAAATGAGTGAAGCTGTTTATAACTGTAATTCTGACTTATATAATGAATTAAGAGAGCAAATTAAAAAGGGGCATTTATGAATAATTATACCGGAAATAAGATACTGTTAGTTGATGACGATCCGCACATAATAAATAATATGGCAGATATTTTGTCGGAAAGCAACCCGGACTACATTTTTTATCAGTCTAATTGCGGCAATATTGCTTTTAAAACGGCAAAAAATATGATTCCCGATTTGATAATTACCGATTGGGATATGCCCGGACTTAACGGAATAGGATTAATAAAAAAACTTAAGGCAGATAAAACAACGAAAGAGATACCCGTAATTATGGCTACGGCGGTTATGCAGTCTCCGAAAGATTTAAAATCGGCTCTTGAAGCCGGGGCTGCGGATTATATCAGAAAACCCATTAATGAAATTGAACTTATTGCTCGTGTTCAGTCTGTTATAAGAATCTCAAATTATAACAAAAAGATAATTGAAAATAAAAACAGAGAAATTGCCGAAAATGCACTTATGCTTATACGCAACAACAAATTTAACCTCAAAATTGTTAAAAAATTAGAAGAGTTGAAAGAAAAATCAGGCTGCAAAGATAAAGAAACCCAAAAATTAATTGAACATATAACTGACTGCATAAACGAAAAAGTAAAGCAAGATTCTTGGCAAAAATTCAATTTGATAATGAAGTCAACAAACAGCAGCTTTAACGAAAAGTTGTTGGATAAATTTCCTCATCTTACGGGTTCTGACATTAACCTCTGCTCTTTTTTAAGATTAGGAATGAACAGTAAAGAAATTTCCGCTGTCTTATTTCAAAGTGTTGAAAGTGTAAAAGTTGCACGGTCAAGGTTAAGAAAAAAGCTAAACTTAAAACCCGAACAAAATCTTACGGCTTTTTTATCTTCTTTGTAAAAACAGTGTCCGATTGGCCGTAAGCCAACCGAATACTGCCGACAACTTTTATTTTGTTGAAACAACCAAATATTTAGACATTTTCCAAAATTCCTCCGGATTTATAACAACTAATTTATCATATCTGCCGTTTTCGGTTTTGTCAAGCCTGTATGAATTTTCCGGATGGTCAGTTATTAACTGAACTTTTTTAGCTTTTTTAAGGTCAAACTCAAGTGTTTCCCTAATATCAATTTGTTTAAATTCCGACTCTTTTAACTTAACTTTCGTATTGCTTCCTATTCCTATAAATCCGCCGTCAGACTCTAAAATACCTTTGGTTTTAAGGTTCTTTTTGGTATCGATTATAAAAAACGCCGTATTCATTTGTGTCTCTTGAGATTCGATAATAACGTCTTTACTCTCATTCTCCAAAGAAAGTTCGTTAAAACTTTTGCTTATAGAATCAATTTGGGCATTTAACCGATTTATATCTATATTTTTCTCTGCCAACTTGGTTCTTAAGTCTGCTAACTCTAAATCTTTCTGAACAATATTGTCGTTAAGTAATTGAATTGTTTTTTTAAGTTCTGAATTTTTTGAATTTGATTTGTCTAATTTCCTTCTCAAGTATGCTAATTTTTGCTTATTTTCCTGCATCATTTCATAAATTGCAAGAATATCATTGTTAATAGCATCAATGTCTGTTTCCTGTAATTCGTTATCACCTACTGTTTTTGTCGTAATAATATTCTCTTTTTCTTTAATTGCATTAATATTTTCCTGTATTTCGTTAAAAACTTTCAAATATTCATTTATGGATTCTTTATCTTGCAACGTAATATTTTGCAAGCTGTCAACCATTTTTTCCAAACGGATTTCTTCTTTGCTTTTTCCGCAGGAAAAAAACAAAGGAATGAGCAATAAAATAAGATACTTTTTCATCTTTTTGTGTTTTAAATTTGGGTTATGATAAAATTAGCAAAATGTAACCAAGAGACAGACCCGCAACAAAGTTAATTAGTTTTACCAAAATAAAACTTTTTCCCGATTCGGCAAGAAGCGGAATAGAACCGTGTCCGTCCTGAACTATTGAATTTGTAAGTAATACGGGAAACGGAATAAACCCTGCTGCAAACATACTGATAAAAATAATATGCGGTCCGCTTTCGGGTATCATTCCTACTATCGCCGCAATTAATAAAACAATATAAACATTTCCTTTTATAATTTCTTTTACATCCATATACTCATTTAAAAAATGAAGAGCAAAAAATGCAGCAAAAGTCCAAAGTAATAACCTCAAAAAGTGTTTTTTTATTACATGAGCCCACAAATGTTTTTTCAGGAAATGATTGGTGACGGTAAAAGCCATAAATAATCCGATAACCGTAACGACAAAGAATATAATACGTTCCCAGCCCCACCCTTCACGGCTGATGTTACTGTCGGTATTTTCTATTATATGAAAACCGTGCTCGTGTCCGTCTCCGAAAAACAATAATACCGCCAAAAAGCCCGCTCCGAAAAGTATAATTACCGCCCTTTGCCAAATAATATGCCTTAACTGGTTCGGTAATGTTTTAAAATTATGTGAAAGACATTTAGGTTCGTCAGGATGAACAAATTTATGTGCTGCAGATTTTCCTTTATACATTCTGCCTCTTGAAATAAAATGGATTATGACACCCGTAATAATCGCCGTAAACAAAATAATAATCATAAGTTTAACGGTTGTTTCAGGTATCATCGAAAACATTATAAATGCCTCATCTCCGGAGGTTGCAATAAATGCCGCCGTAAGTGCCGCCAAACTTATTGTTCCGTGAATATACATAGAAACAACGGCATAAGTGCCTAAACATCCGGGAATTAACCCCATAAATACAGCAAATAAAATTTGAAAATACGGATTAGACGGCAGCTTTTTATTCTTTATCCCTTTAAACCGAACAGTAATATATTCGATTACAATCATCATCACCAAAACAAAAACCGTAATTGTAAGGGCTTGTTTTAATACAGTCAATAAGAACATAATCAATTCTGTTTTGTAATTTTATCTAAACGAACTTTTTTCAATAAAAATATCGGATGTGCTTTCATTTTCGTATTTATTTCAAATATTCCCGAAACTTTAATCAATTTGTCATTTTTTAATGTGTCAAACAATTGTTTGGTTTCAATTTCCGGTATAAGCTTAATAAAATTATAATGTTCATCATGATTACACATAAAACAGACATCCGTAACTGTCTCCGTAAGGAAATAATCAATGTGTCCGGCATATCCATCTTTTTTTAAAAAACCTGTTATTCTGATTTTTTGCCCGTCTAATTTTTTGATTTCTTCCGAAATTTTGTAATCCGGTAAAAAAGAAAAAGACGAGACATCAAATTTTTCTGTTTTTACCGTTAAGCTTAAAATATCCCAAGTTACGTCATCTGCCCTGAACTTTTCAATTTCCTTTGTCCAAGGATAAATAATCAGCCCCAATGCTGCCGTAATCACTATAAGCAAATGATTTATGTTAAACTTTAGAAACATCCGAACTGTTATATTTATCAATATCAATCTTTTTAACTTTTATTTTTCGCATTCCTTTAGGCAAAACCGGATCGTAACCCGAAGTTCCCCAAGGATGACATTTTGAAATTCGCTTAACAGCCATCCAAACGCCCTTAATCCCGTGAATATTAATTGCTTCTATAGTATATTCCGAACACGTGGGAACATGCCTGCAACTTGCCGGAGTATACGGGGAAATTGCATATTTATAAAACTTAACAGGTGCTGTTGCAATATAAATCAGTATTTTTTTAAATATTTTCATTTTGCCCCGCAAAGTTATACTTTATATTTTTTCCTTTTATAAAAACCTGTTCGTTTTTTTATTTTAATTAAATTTAAGGTATATTTACCGTTTCTGAAACCTTTTCGGTAAAAACATCGTATTGTTAATTGCATTAACAAAATACAAGAACCGTCATTTCATATGAAACACTTTATTTCATACACAATTCTGATTCTTTCAAGTTTTTTTATTTTCTCGGGACACCTTTTTAACTACAAGAGTGTCAATAAAGTAAGTCAAATCATAATTGGAGAAAATAAAAAAATAAAAAAAGACAGTACTATTAACAAACTCCCGGAAGGTTACCCTTACATAACCAATTTTACAGCTTTTAAACAAAAGCATATAAAATCAATATGCTCAGACAATTACGGAATAATGGTATTTGCCGATAATTCGGGAATAAGTTTTTTTGACGGAGAAACCGAACAAAATATTGAAATACCCGAGTCGCCGAATATGATAAAAAAAGATATGACAGAAAATACATTTTATTTGTCTTGTAAAAAAGGATTCGGTATTGTATCAAAAAATAAAAACGGAAATTATTCTTACCGGTCACTTTCCGATATTAAGCACGATAACAATTCTTATGAGAATGTTATTGCAGATAAAGACAAAGTATTTTTTTCAGGCAAACATAAAATTGTGTCTTACGACATTAAGACCGAAGAAATAAAAGAACTTTTTATTGACAGAAATAGATTTATAACCGGTATATTTCTGTTTAACAATAAACTTTTTGCAAACTTTCAGGGTACAGGCTTGGCAAATTTTATTGACAGTTCCTTCGTTGATGTAATAAGTGATTCGCTTTTTTCAGAAAATGAAATTATTTTTAATGTTCCGTATAAAAATCAAGTTATTTTAGGTCTGAGTAATAACAAAATTTATATTTTTGACGGAACAAGCTACAGTCCTTTTGAGACCGATTCCAAAGAGTATATACAAGAAAGTATTATTAACGGAGGCGGTAATTTTAATGACGATTTGTTCGTTGTTACAACCTTAAACGGCGGTGCCGTTATTTTAGAAAAGGAAACAGGAAAAACAAAAAACACCCTAAATTATATAACCGGACTGCCGGACGATGAAATTTTTGCTTTTGCAACAGATAAAACAGGCGGATTATGGGTAGCTCACGAATACGGAACAAGCAGAGTCGCTTTTGATATTCCGGTTAAAAACTTCAGCAGTTTCCCCGGCTTGCAGGGAAACATAAATGCCGTTAAGTTTTTTGACAGCACTTTATATGTCGCAACAGGCGAAGGATTATTCAAACTATCGGAAATTAAGAGCTATGAAGAAGTAAAGGTTGCGGAAAGCAAGCGTGTCAAATACACTAAAAAAATAAAATCTCAAGATAAAAAAGATTTTACAAGTGAAAGAAGTGATAAAATATCCTCTGATATTTATGAGGATAATAACAATGAAGATATCACAGAAAAAGAAGACCGCAGTTTTTTTAAACGTTGGAAAAAAAGAAAAGATAAAAAAAAGAAACAAAAAGAAAATATTATTGAAGAAAACAATGGGGAAACAACCCCTGACAACAAAACGATTAATAAGCAAAGTAAAAAAGACGCTGCATCAGTAACAACCGAAGAAAATCCCGAATACTTATATAAAACAGAATACAAAACCGTAACGGAGTACAAAAAGATATACGAATTGCACTCCGCAAAATTTATTTATAAAAAAATTGAAGGAATTAACAGCAAAAGTAAGGCACTTACGGAATACGCCGACGGGTTACTTATAAGTACAAATTCGGGTTTATTTTTCATAGGTAAAACAAGCCCGAGCCCTGTTCCTGTTATTCCTGATACATATGTATATGACATAAGTTGCATACAAAACACCAACACCTTCTACGTAAGTTCTTCTCAAGGTGTCTATAAGGTTAGTTATTATAACAATCAATTTATTGCCGAAAAATTAGGCGGAAACCTATTAAAAAATACAACGGTAAAGTCAATTTTTACGGTAAATGATTCTGTATTTTGGGCTGCGGGAACTCAAAAAGTATATAAACTTAAAACATTCGGTTCGTCAGTTATTTCAACTGAGGTTTTTAAATTAAACTCAGGTGTTGACGAGAATATTATAATAAGCAAAAAGAAAGATAAGTATATTTTCCTTACAAATTCAAAAGCCTTTTATTTTAATGACAAAACCGGAACCCTTACGGAAGACACAGAATTAACAAAATACCTTAATGACGCAAATAAAGTTTATATACTGACCGACAGCAGCTTTACCCTTAATCTCGGAAGTAACGTTTTATATAAATGTAATGTTTCTGACACCCTGCACCACCTGAAATATGCATGGGTTTTCGATAATATAAAAAAAATAACCGTTGACAAAACTAATGATATATGGATAATATCCGGAAATAATGAAATATTTCAGATTAAACCGACAGACACAGCAAATAATAATAAGTTTAAAATATTTATAACAAGCATAAAAGATTTTAACGGAAATACTTTTGAAAATAATAGCGGGTTTTTGGAATTAAACAGTAATTATAAAAATATAACCGTCCGCCTTTCCTCTCCGGGATATTTGAAAAAAGGGTTTGTAAAATATTTTTACGGAATAGACGTCGCCGATGAAAATGAGTTTTTAGAAACCGAAAAACCGTTTTTTACCGTTCCCGAATTAACACCGGGAAAACACGTACTTTCAATTTATGCAATTAACGCTTTAAATGAAAAAAGCGAAACTTTAAAAATTTCTGTTGAAGTAAAACCGCCGATGTGGCAAACAACATGGTTTCTAATCAGTATATTTATCTTGTTTTTAGTTTTGATTTCTTTAGGAATTTCAGCATTTTACAGAACCAAACAACGAAAAATAAAAGAGTATTATGAAATATTAGAACTTAAAGTAAAAGAAAGAACCGCCGAAATAGAAAAGCAAAACCAACTGATTCAAAACCAAAATCAGGAAATATATATACAATATCAAAAAATAGAAATCCAAAACAAAGAAATTACAGACAGCATAAGATATGCAGGCAGAATACAAAAAGCCGCACTTTCAGATACAGGCATATATAAAAAATACCTTTCCGAATTTTTCATTCTTTTTAAACCGCGAGATATTGTAAGCGGTGATTTTTACTGGATAAGCGAATCAAAAAACAAACTTGTCGTTGCAGCAGCAGATTGTACGGGACACGGAGTTCCGGGCGGCTTTTTAAGTATGTTGGGTATATCATTTTTAAATGAAATAGTAAAAGATATAAACAAAACGACAACAGAAATTAACGCTGCGGATATATTAACGTCTTTAAGAAAAAAAATAATCACAACCCTTACGTCTCACGGAGAAGAGGAAAGAAAAGACGGTATGGACATATCCGTTGTTATTATAGATAAACAGAATATGAAAATTAATTTTGCCGGTGCAAATAATCCGGCTTACATTATCAGAAGTAATAACCTTACAAAAATTGATGCAGACAGAATGCCGGTTGGTTATAATAAAAAATTAAACGATGTTCCTTTCAAAAACAAATATGTAAGTATTAAGCCGAACGATATAATATATTTGTTCTCCGATGGTTATGCCGACCAGTTCGGCGGAAAAAACCAGAAAAAGTTTAACTCAAGAAGGTTTCGGGAGATGCTCCTGCACATACATAAACTATCTCTTAACGAACAAAAAATAATAGCCGAAAAGATACTGAACAAATGGAAAGGGGAGAACCTCCAAATAGACGATATTTTGCTTATAGGTATGAAAATTTAAAAATGAAACCAAAACAATCAAAAGCCCGCGAAATACTTTGGCTTGTTGTGTCAGCAATGAGCTTGAGCTCTGCAGTACATAAAACAATTTATGTGTCACTCAAAGACAGCTGGTATTTTTATTTATTTACGATAATTGCTTTTGCTATGTATTTAATAAGGCGCAATTTAAGAAAAAAAGAAGAATAACCTCCTATAAAAAAGAGGTTGTAACCCCGAAATATCGAGTTTTTCCCTTATTAGCCTTTATTATTTCCGGGAACTTTATAACTTTACGTTTTAAATTTTTTCAAAAAATGAAATATAAACGAATACTGTTAAAATTAAGCGGACAGTCGCTTGCCGGAAAAAGCGAAGCCGGTATTGATACCGAAATACTTAACTCTTACGTAAAACAAATTAAAGAAATTGCCGAACTCGGTACAGAAACAGGCATTGTAATAGGAGGCGGAAATATCTTCAGAGGTATAGGCGGAACAGAACTCGGATTTGACAGGGTTAAAGGCGATTATATGGGAATGTTAGCCACAATAATAAACGGCTTAGCATTAGAATCAGCTTTTGAGGCAATAGGACAAGACGCAAAACTCTTTACGGCATTTAACACCGGACCTGCCGGAGAACGCTACTCCAAAACAAAAGTTGTTGAAGCATTGAAACAAGGAAAAGTTACGTTATTAACAGGAGGCACCGGAAATCCCTATTTTTCGACCGACTCCGGAGCTGCATTAAGAGCTCTGGAAATTGAAGCAGACATATTGCTTAAAGGTACGCGGGTTGACGGTGTTTACAGTGCCGACCCCGAAAAAAATCCCGATGCCGTGAAATTTAAAGAAATATCTTTCGGTGAAATTATTGAAAAAGAACTGAAAATAATGGACACAACAGCATTTACGATGTGTCGTCAAAACAATATGCCTATATATGTTTTTGATATGGATACTCCCGGTAACCTGAAAAAAGTTATTGCGGGTAAAGAAATAGGAACATTAATACATTTGTAATCACCACTTTGTCATAAAAAGACCAAAATCTTTACCGCAAAATAAACATTACAACCGAACATGTTGGCAATTACCTTAAAAACAGAAATTTATGCAGAACATCTGAATTTTAGTAATACTTGAAAAATGAATTGGATTTATTTGATTTTGGCAGGAATTTTTGAAATCGGGTGGCCGTTAGGATTGAAATTATCACAAACTATGTCTTCAAAAATTTTCGGAGTTATTTTAGCAATAACTTCAATGATTATGAGCGGAATACTTCTTTGGTATGCCCAAAAAACAATTCCGATAGGAACTGCATATGCAGTTTGGACAGGAATCGGAGCAATCGGAACCTTATTTGTCGGTATCGTGTTTTTCGGAGACTCTTCAAGTATTTGGAGAATGATTTCTGCCTTATTGATAGTAACAGGCATCGTCGGCTTAAAATTTACTTAACAAATATGATGTGTAAAAAACATTTGCTTTCTACACAAATTAAAAGCGTGTGCAGCATCGTAAACAAACAGATACAGAAATTGTATATTCTCACAGACGGTTGCAAGTCATTACTGCCGGTAAAGACGTTTGATGCCGAGTAAATTTCAGAAAAGAACCGCACCCAAGCTTAAAAAGCCCGCAAGCGTACACTTGATTTATAAAAAGATAAATAACCTGTATAATTATTCTTTTATTTCTCCGGGGTGTCGAAATTTTTACATATAAGACTCAGCCGGTTCGCATGTGCACATTAAATTTCTGTCGCCGTAAGCATCGTCTACTCTTCCTACCGGAATCTGAAATTTATTTTCTTTTATGCGAGGCAAAGGATATGCAGCCTTTTCCCTTGAATAAGAATATTCCCAATTATCAGAAATTAAAACCTGCTCACTGTGCGGTGCATTTTTTAACACATTGTCTGTTTTATCGGCTTTCCCGTCTTTTATATCCTGAATCTCATTATAAATTGAAATCATAGACTCAATAAAAGCATCCATAGATTCCTTAGATTCACTTTCGGTGGGTTCAACCATTAAGGTGCCGTGAACCGGAAAAGACAATGTAGGTGCATGAAAACCGTAATCCATCAGACGTTTTGCTATATCAGACTCGTTTATATCTGCTTCTTGTTTAAAATTTCTGCATTCTAAAATCATTTCATGAGCCACATACCCGGTTTCTCCGGTATATACAATATCAAAGTATTTTTTAAGTGATGCTGCGATATAATTGGCATTAAGAATTGCTGTACGCGTAGATTCCAGCAATCCTTCTTTTCCGAGCATTTTTAAATATCCGTGCGTTATCGGTAAAATACTTGCACTCCCGTAGGGTGAAGCTGCTATTGCATTAACAGCCTTTTTTCCTCCGGTTTTTACTATGCTGTGTCCGGGTAAGAAATCAGATAAATGTTTTGCTACTGCAACAGGACCGACACCCGGACCGCCGCCTCCGTGAGGTATTGCAAATGTTTTATGTAAATTCAAATGACAAACGTCGGCTCCTATTGCTGCAGGATTTGTTATTCCTACTTGTGCATTCATATTAGCACCATCCATATAAACCTGCCCGCCGTTATCGTGAATTATTTTGCACATTTCAACTATTTTGCTCTCGAACACTCCGTGTGTTGAAGGGTAAGTTACCATAAGTGCAGCAAGCGTATCTTTGTAATTTTCGGCTTTTGCTTTCAGGTCGTCAATATCAATATTCCCGTTCTTATCGCACGATACGATAACAACATCCATCCCGGCCATAACGGCACTTGCCGGGTTTGTTCCGTGTGCGGAAGACGGAATTAAAACTGTTTTTCGTTGTTCTTCATTATTGTTTCTGTGGTAAGCACGAATAATCATTAAGCCTGTATATTCTCCGGATGCTCCTGAATTAGGCTGAAAGGTTATGTCATCAAAACCTGTTATTTCCAACAAATCGTGTTTTAAATCTTCAAAAATTTTTGTATAACCTTTAACTTGGTTTTTAGGAACGAACGGATGAATTTCTCCGAGTAACGGGCTGCTCAACGGCATCATTAAAGTTGCCGGATTCAGCTTCATTGTGCAAGACCCTAAAGATATCATAGAATGGGCTAACGAAATATCTCTGCGTTCTAACTTTTTTATATAACGCATCATTTCTGTTTCTGAGCGATATTTTTTAAATACGCTTTGTTGCAAAAAATTGTTTTTACGCCTGAATTTATCATCAAGTCGGAAATCATTGTTTATTTCTTTTATGTTTTTTGTATCTTTTCCCGCTGCAAGCGATAATATGCGAATAATCTTATTCAGATCGTATAAAGTTGTTGTTTCGTCAATGCTTATACCTATTTCTTTATCTGATAAGTAATTAAAATTGACTTTTTTCTTCAATGCAATTTTTCTCAACTCTTTTATGTCAACAGAGTTCGGTAGAACTATTTTCAGGGTATCAAAAAAGTTTTTATTTGTTTGTTCGTAACCGATTTTTTTTATTTCTTCGGAAAGAGCAAATGCTTTAGAGTGTATTGATTTTGCAATGTTTATCAATCCTTCTTCACCGTGATAAACGGCATACATTCCCGCCATTGTCGCCAATAATGCTTGTGCCGTACATATATTTGAAGTTGCTTTTTCTCTTTTTATGTGTTGCTCGCGAGTTTGTAACGCCATCCTGTATGCCGTGTTTCCTTGAGCATCTTTTGATATACCGATAATACGCCCCGGTATTTTTCGTTTAAACTTTTCGCGTGTCGCAAAATAAGCTGCATGAGGTCCGCCGTATCCCATAGGAATACCGAATCTTTGTGTTGATCCGACAACAATGTCTGCTCCGAGTTGTGCCGGCGGCGTAAGAATTGCCAAGCTCAAAATGTCTGCCGTAACACTTAACAGCAACCCTTTTTCGTGCAGTTTTTCAGCAAAACCGGAAAAATCCGTAATTTCTCCGTTTGCACCGGGATATTGAATTAAAGCACCGAAAACCTTATTATGAATTTCAAAATTTTCATAATTTCCGATTTCAATTTTAATATTTAGCGGCTCAGCTTTACCGATAAGCACATCTATTGTTTGCGGAAAAATATTTTCATCGACAAAGTATACATTTTTATTGTTTTGAATATCTTTTCTGCTTCTGTTATTGGCTGCCATTATCATAGCCTCGGCAGCTGCCGTTGCTTCATCAAGTAAAGATGCATTTGCAATTTCGCAGCCGGTAAGTTCCGTTACGACAGTCTGAAAATTGAGAAGAGCTTCTAATCTTCCTTGTGAAATTTCTGCCTGATAAGGTGTGTAGGAAGTATACCAAACCGGGTTTTCGAAAATATTTCGCCAAATAACCGACGGTGTGATTGTATTATAATATCCCTGCCCGATATATGTCTTGAAAATTTTATTTTTT
>CAMZKI010000227.1 GCA_947311125.1 uncultured Chlorobiota bacterium | reverse complement strand
TCAACAATTTGAAACAGAAATTATCCGAAACACCGGACGATTCCGTAAAATGTTTTATATTAAAAGATATTGCAAGTGCCTATATTTATCATAATCCTTATCAAGCATTTTAAAATATTTATAAGATAACTTAAAATATTTTTCGGCATTTTTATTATCTCCTCTCATTATGCTTACAATTCCTTTTAATTTGTAAGAATCACCTGCATTCTCATAATACTTTTGTTTTTCAGAACATATCAGTGCTTTATCTGCATAATAAAAAGCCGAATCGGGGTTTTCATAAATATAGGCACTTGCAATATCTTTTAATATAAAACATTTTACGGAATCGTCCGGTGTTTCGGATAATTTCTGTTTCAAATTGTTGATTTCTTCATTTTGAGAATTTACGGTATCGATAAAGATACAGAATAAAACAAGGAACAATACAATTGATTTCTTTACCATATTTTGATATTTTTTAAATGATAAAGTTAAAAAATAAAAAATCGTTAAAAAAATATTTTAAACCGTAAAATTATTTTTAATTTACGCTTTTATTACACTAAATTTTCTAAAAATGGAGAACGGTAAACTAAAATCATTTCTTAAAAAAATAGAACTTTTCAGGAAGTTTGCAGATAGCGAATTAGATGATATTATTAAAATAACCGAAAAGAAGACTTATAAAAAAGATACAATTTTATTTGAAGAAAACTTTGAGCGTAAAGAAATATTTTTGGTAAAGAAAGGCTCGGTTTTGCTTTATAAAAAAAGTGTTTTCGGAGATATTACCAATATTACACAGTTTCAAAAGTATGATTTTATCGGAGAAGGAGCCGTTGTTGATGACTCGCCTCATTCTACTTCCGCAAAAACGCTTTCTGATACAGAGCTTTATGTCATATCTGCAGAAGAGCTAAAGAAACTTCTTGAAGAAAAAGGGAATATTGCCGTTAAAATTTTTACGGAAATAGCACATATAATTTCCCGCAGAATGAGCCATGCTGCTGCACGAATGATTAACGTAGGTGCTCAGTATGTTTCGGGACGTTCACGGAAAGAACACGATTTACTCGGATACAGAAATGTACCGGATGAGTTTTATTACGGTATTCAGACATTAAGAGCGAGGGAAAATTTTAATATTTCCGGTATTAACATAAGTTTCTTCCCGTCAATTATTGAAGCATTTGCAATTGTTAAAAAAGCAGCGGCACTTGCAAATAACGAACTCGGACTGTTATCGGACGAATTAAAAGATGCAATAGTTTTTGCTTGTGATGAGCTTTTAAAGGGTAAGCACAAAAAACATTTTGTTGTAGATATGATACAAGGAGGTGCCGGAACTTCAACAAATATGAATGCCAACGAAGTTATTGCAAATTTGGCACTTGAATATATGGGGAAAGAAAAAGGACAATATGAGTTCTGTCATCCCAATAATCACGTAAATCTTTCACAATCAACAAATGACAGTTATCCTACCGCAGTAAAAATTGCATTAAAAAACAGCAGTGTAACATTAATAAAGGAATTGAAACTGCTTATTGAATCATTCAGAGAAAAAGGAAAAGAGTTCAAAAAAATCTTAAAGATGGGGCGAACTCAATTGCAGGATGCCGTTCCGATGACACTTGGTCAGGAATTTGATGCTTATGCTACAACATTGGCAGACGAAACCGAACGCATAAGACTTAACTCTAATTTGATGTTAAAGGTAAATATGGGTGCAACGGCAATAGGAACAGGTATAAACTCAGATCCGAGATACAGTAAGGTTGTTATAAAATATCTGAGAAAAATAAGCGGATTAGATATAACTCTTGCAGATAATCTTGTAGAAGCGACACAAGATACAGGCTCTTTTGTAATGTTTTCGTCGGCATTAAAAAGGCTGTCGATAAAATTATCAAAAATAATGAACGATTTAAGATTGCTTTCTTCCGGACCGAGAGCCGGACTAAATGAAATAAATTTACCTGCCGTACAACCCGGTTCTTCAATTATGCCCGGAAAAGTAAATCCGGTTATCCCGGAAGTTGTTAATCAAGTAGCATTTAAAGTTATAGGTAACGACTTAACCGTTACTATGGCTGCTGAAGCAGGTCAGCTGGAACTAAATGTAATGGAACCGGTTATTGTTCAGAGTTTGTTTGAATCTATGGAAATGCTGAGAAATGCGATGACAATTTTGAGACATAAAACAATAAACGGAATTACGGCAAATAAAGAGCATCTTGAACAAATGGTAAGAAACAGTATAGGCATTGTTACGGCATTAAATCCGGTTATAGGTTACGAAAACAGCAGCAGTATTGCCAAGGAAGCTTTGGAAACGGGAAAAAGTGTTTATGACTTGACTTTGGAAAGAGGTTTGCTTACGGAAGATGAACTTAAAGAAATTCTTTCTCCGGAAAGGATGATAAAACCGCATAAAATGAAAATAAACGGAAAATAATTTTTCAAAATTTTATTTTATACCAAGGGTATTTTACTGCTCCTATTTCTTCAAAAAATTCTTCGTAGAAATCGTTAAGTCCGAAAAAATCAAGAGTAAGGGCTTTTTCGGAGTGCTTTTTTATATAATAATCAATTAAACCGTAAAGAGCCTTTTTGTTTACGGCTTCTCTCGTTTGCACAGTGTGGACTATGTTTACCTTGTAGTGTGAACTGATAAATAAGACTGCGGCAATAAGCCGGTTGCGGTCGTTAAAGGCACCGTAAATTTGCCCGAGATTTCTTCGCATTGAAACTGCAGAAAGACGTCTTAAAATATCAATATTTTTTCGGCTCAGAGATTTTGTAAGAGTAGAAAGAAGTGTTATGCCGTTCGGTAAAATTCCTGTATTGTAAAATATCTTATTCGATTCGGAACTGTTAATTTGTTTTATGATGAAGTCTTTCTCAGCGTGCCTGATGTCTTTATACGGGCGTATTAAATCCAACTTGAAAGAATAAAAAGTCTTTACCTTTTCTGACAGGTTTGCTAAAGTTATATTTTCGCTGTTGATTGTTATAAATTTAGAAAAAGATTTAGCGGTTTCTAAAAAAATACGTTTATCATTTTCCGAAATTTCTTTATGCGAATAAATATCAATTTTATTTAAAAATTTATAATTTTTTACAAATTTTAAACCTAAAAAAGTATTAACCGGCAAAGGCATAACTGCCTGATAGTTGCCTTCTATTATTCCCTGCCATTTTTCATAAACGGAATCCAGAAACCAAGAATAGCCGAAAACATCGCCGTTCTGAGAACGCGAAACACACCTGTCCCATAAAACGGTATCGATATCTTTATTCTCTTTTATTTTTATTTCCGACATTTTAATCAGATAATTTCTTCATCTGCAAAACTATAATATTTTTTATAGGAAACAATCAGGTGGTCGAGAAATGAGATGTCAAGAAATTCGCAAGCCGATTTTAATTTTTTTGTCAGATTAATATCGGCATTGCTCGGTTTTACGTTTCCGGAAGGGTGATTATGGCAAACAATAATTCCGGATGCCGTTTTTTCGAGGGCTGTTTTTAAGATAATTTTTATGTCGGTAACGGTTCCGGAAACACCGCCGCTGCTTATTCGTTTCATTTCAATAATTTTATTGGCTCTGTTAAGCATTAAAAGCCAAAATTCTTCATAAGGCAAATCGCCGAGTTTTTGTCCGAAAATTTTAAATATGTCTTTGCTGCTTTTTATTTGTTTGCGTTCCGTAATTTCCGAAATATTTCTTCTTTTTCCGAGTTCTAATGCGGCAACAATCGAAATTGCTTTGGCTTCGCCTATGCCTTTGTATTTTTGCAAATCGTTTATGCTTAGTTTTGCAAGTTCGTTGAGGTTGTTTTTATTGTCTGCCAAAATGCGTTTCATCAGTCCTACGGCAGATTCGTTGCGATTTCCGGAGCCGATTAAAATTGCCGTCAGTTCGGCATTCGACAAACTTTCGATGCCTTTTGTCAGTAATTTTTCGCGAGGTCGGTCGTCTGCCGCCCAATTTTTTATGCTTTTTCCGGTATTTTTATTTTTATTGTTCAATTTTTTTCTTGTCAGTTGTCTTAAAATTAGTGTATTATGGTTTTTGAAAAATGTTTTGTTAAATTATTTATGGAATATTGTTTTTTGTTTCATCTATATATCAAACAACATAAACAAACAACTAATCTAAACTTTAAAACTACACAAACCTAAATCAAAAACAAGGAAAACTTTTTTGAACTGCTCTTTTAACCGGAGCAGTTTTTTTATATTTTTATTCCTGTAATAAGAATATCGTCTGTTTGTTCACAGTCGGCTTTCCATTTTTGAAATTCGTTGTTCAATATCTTTTTTTGTTCTTTTAAAGGTTCGGATGAAATTGAAAGTAATAATTTTTTTAATCTTGCTGTCGAATATTTTTTTCCGTTTAATTCATTGTATTGGTCGGGAAAACCGTCGGTAAACATCCAAATTATATCGCCTTCTTTAAGTATCAGGTTTTTTCGGGTAAACGGGGTTTCTTTTATATGAACGGCTACCGGTTGTCTGTCTGCTTTATATTTTTCAATTGTTTTTATTCCTTTTCGATTTTTAATTACGTACAAAGAGTTGTACGCACCTGAAAATTGAAGTTGTTTTGTTGTTAAATTTATTGAAAAAATTGACATATCCCAACCGTCTTTGTGTTCGGTTATATTCCCGGTTTGATTTAACAGAACTTTTATTTTATCTCGCAATTTATTTAAGATAATATCGGTTTGTATTAAATCTTCCGTAACAATTTCGTTTAAAAACGACATTCCCGTAATGCTTAACAAAGCACTTTGTATGCCGTGTCCGGTGCTGTCTCCCGCAGCAACGAAAAGTGTGTCCTTAATTTTTTTTGTCCAATAAAAATCGCCGCTTAATGTTTGTGCCGGTTTAAAAATAATTATAAATTCCGGAAATATTTTCAGATTTTCGGAATAGGAAGAAAGCATGGTTAATTGTATTTTTCCGGCATAATCAATACTGTGTCTTATTTCGAAATATGCTTCGGAAAGTTTTTTGTTTTTATCGGAAAGAGCTTGTCTTATTTTTTTATTTTTTCGGTAAAGACGAAATAATAAAACAGAAAAAATAATTACGGCAATAAGAAAACCGGAAATAATAATTATTATAAAAAATTGTTTTCTGTTTTGTTTTTTTTGAGTTGCTTCTTTTATTCTTAATATTTCGTTTTCTTTTTCGGTTTTTTCGGTTTCATATTTTATTTTAATTCTGTTTATTTGATTTTGAACATTTTCTCCGGATACAGAATCTTTTGCTGCATTTAATTTCAGCGAAAATTCATAAGCTTTTTTATAGTTTCCGGTTTTTGCGTATAAAGTGTGTAACATTTCGTAAATATTCGGAAGTTCTCTTTTTTCTCCGGTTTTTTTAATTATAGATAATGCTTTTTTGTAGTAAAAAACAGTTTTGTTGTATTTTCCGATTTTACTGTATGTTCTTCCGAGTGCTTCATACAAAAATATTAAACCCGAATTATAATTGTATTTTTTTTCCGTTTCGGCGGCATATTTGTAAAGTTTAAGGGCTTTTGAATATTTTTTTTCTTCTTCATAGGTTTCTCCTATATTTCCGGTTTGAATGGCGGCAGATAAGGAATCGCCTTTTAAAATGTACAGTCTGTGGGCTTCTGAATAATATTTTCGGGCAAGCGGATACATTGATTTGAAAAAGTTTATTACACCCTTTTTTTCATAAATGCTTGCAATTAACAAGGTGTCATTAAAATTTTTACTGTCGTTTAATATTAAGTCAAACGTTTTTTCTGCTGATTTGTAGTCTTTTATGTCAATGTATATGTTTGCAAAATTTAACAAAACTGTATTTTTGTTAAATTCGTCATTTATTTTTTCAAATATTTTAACCGCTTTATCGGCATAAAAAATTGCTTTTTCATAATTCCCGAGTCTCCAATAGTTTTTTAAATATCCGGTATATGCCAAACCGATGTATTTTTCGTTATCGGTATTTTCGGCAATTTCCAGCATTTTTTTAAATCCTTTCAAACTTTTATCGTATTCCGACAGATATAAATAACTTCTTGCATTTAAATCCGAAAATCGAAGTTCGTTTTCCGTATCTTTATTTTTTTTTGAAAGTATGATGCCTTTTTGCAAATATTCAAGTGCTTTTTGAAATTCGTTTTTTTTATAATAATAATCGGATATTCGGTAAATTAAATCAGCTTTTTGCTCGTATTTATCGCTTGTGTTAAGAATGTTTATTAATGAATCAATATTGCTTTTTCTTGAAAATAAAGAAAAACAAAGAAAAATAAAGAGGAATAATATTGCAGTTTTTTTGAGCATAACTTTTTTGCAACCTCTAAATTAAAAAAAATACGGAAATAATTTACATTTTTATAAAAGCTTTTATTTCTGATATAAACTCGTTTTCTTTTTCGATATGAATAAGATGCCTCGCTCCGGGAATAATTCTGATTTCCGATTTCGGCAAATGTGTTTTTATATATTTCTCATCTTCTTTTCTGAAATACGGCGAGTTACCGCCGAAAATAAAAAGTGTTTCAATGTTTTTTACCTTTTCCGACAGTTTTATTTCTCTCCGCATTTCCGATAAGTTTTCGTAAAAGGCATTTATGTTTATTTTCCAATGAAATTTTCCGTTTTCAGTTTTTATATTCTTCAATATCAGTTGAATAAGAAAAGAATTTTTTATTTCGCTTTCCAAAAAAAATGTTAAATTTTTTCTGTTAGTGAAGTTTTTTAAATTTAATTTTTGTAAATTTTCTAAAAGTAATTTGTGGTTTAATGCACGTTTAAAAAACTCTTTGTCAGGAATATATTTTGCCGGAGAAATATCTGTTATTATCATTTTTTTTACCCTTTCCGGAAAATTTTCGGCAAATTGTAAAACCGTTTTCCCGCCCATCGAATGCCCTGCAAATATTGCTTTTTCTATATTTTTATCTTCGATAAACTCAAATAAATCCCTGCTCATTGCTTGGTATGTATG
Organism: uncultured Chlorobiota bacterium; assembly: GCA_947311125.1. Taxonomy (GTDB): domain Bacteria; phylum Bacteroidota; class Bacteroidia; order Bacteroidales; family JAADGE01; genus JAADGE01. The sequence continues at coordinate 2,983 of CAMZKI010000227.1, read as the reverse complement.
AATGTCGGAATGCGGTGAATTGCCGTGATTTCGCATATCCGGTACATAAACTTTATATTTTTCGGCAAGTTTTTTGGCAATCGGTATCCAATTATCCGACATTCCGAATAACCCGTGAGCAATAATAATCGGTTTGCCTTCGCCGTATTCTCTGTAAAATAATTTCATTATTCAGTACCTAATTCTTGATTTTTTACTTCAAATTTTTAAAACTTGCTTCTATTTCTTTTGATATATTTTCCAGAACTTCATTAAACGGCGGCGTGCCGTCAATTACTGTAACATCGTGAGTTTCTTTGTATTTCTCAATTACCGGTACGGTTTTGTCTTCGTGTTCCTGTAAGCGTTTTACGATTTTTTCGGTACTGCTGTCGTAGGGCATTGCGGCATCGGTTTTGCTTCGTTTGTCAAGCCGGCGAATAAGTTCGAGGGTATCAACTTTTATTTCAAAAATTTTTGCTATATACGAATCGTATTTTTTCAGCAGTCCGTCAAGGATATACGATTGCACCAGTGTTCGCGGGAAACCTTTAAAAATAAACCCTCTTACGTTTTTTGAATTTTTTATCTTTCTTTCTATCAAAGGAATAACTATTTCGTCCGGAACCAATTGTCCGCTTTCGTATAATTTTCGGATTTTTTTGCCCGTTTTGCTGCCTTTTTTTATTTCTTCGTCGAGCATAGTACCTGTTGCCACAAATTCCAATTTGTATTTTTCGGCTAAAGCTTTTCCCAGTGAACCTCTGCCGCTGCCGGGATGTCCGAACATTACGATGTTTAAAAGTTTCTTACTTAACAAATCATTAATTATTTGTTCAATATCTTCTGTTACTTTCGGTATCGGTTGCATTCCGTTTACGGCAATGTAATTTCCTTTTTCTTTATAAAAATTTAAAACGGGCAGTGTTTTTTCTCTGTATTCTTTCAGTCTGTTTCTTATAACTTTTTCGTTATCATCGCTTCTGCCGGAAGTTTTTGCACGGTGCAAAAGTCGTTTTACGCTTTCCTCTTCCGAAACTTCTATGCTTATCAAAGCATCTAAACTTGAATTCAACTTAATCATCAGTCCTTCAAGTATATATGCTTGAATGTAGGTTCGCGGAAAGCCGTCAAATAAAAATCCGTTGGCATCGGAATTTGTTTTTATGGTTTTTTCAATAATTTGAACAATTATTTCGTCAGAAACCAAGCCGCCTTGTTCTATAATGTTTTTTGCCTGCATACCGAGTTTTGTACCGGCGGCAAGCTCTTTTCTTAAAAGTTCTCCCGTTGATATGTAAAATAAATTGTATTTTTTAATCAAAAATTCCGATTGTGTTCCTTTTCCCGCTCCGGGCGGTCCGAATAAAGCAATGTTAAGCATAGTTTTAATATATTTGTGATAAACAGTTTGACGTAAAAGTAGAAAAAATATTAATGTGTTTATAAAAATACCGATATAAAAGATTTTATTTCCGAAAATAGTTCTAAAAAATATATCTTTGGATTTTTAATAAATAATAACAGACATTATGATAAAGAAAGCATTTTTATCGATTACTGTTTTATCTTTATTGTTTACTCCTGTTTTGCAGGCAGACGAAGGTATGTGGATACCTATGCTGCTGAAAAAATACAATATTGAGGATATGCAGCAAAAAGGTTTTAAGCTGACAGCAGAAGATATATACAGTATAAACAAGGCGAGTATGAAAGATGCCGTTATGATTTTCGGCGGCGGATGCACGGGAGAGCTCATCTCTGACAGAGGACTTATACTTACGAACCACCATTGCGGTTACGGCAGTATTCAATCTCACAGCTCGTTGGAACACGATTATCTTACAAACGGATTTTGGGCTATGAGCGATAAAGAAGAATTACCTAACGAAGGGCTTACGGTAACTTTTCTTGTAAGAATGGAAGATGTAACAGAACAGGTTTTGAAAGACGTAAATGATAATATGTCGGAAGAAGAAAGAAGTGAACTAATTGAAGAACATATTAAGAAATTAAAAGAAGAAGCAGGAAAGAATAATAATTATCAAATAAAAATTAAACCTTTTTTTTACGGGAACCAATATTTTATGTTTGTCGAAAATGTATTTAAAGACATTCGGCTGGTAGGTGCACCGCCTTCGGCAATAGGCAAATTCGGCGGCGATACCGACAATTGGATGTGGCCTCGACATACCGGAGACTTCTCGCTGTTTCGCATTTATGCCGATAAAAACAATCAACCTGCCGAATATTCGGAAGACAATGTGCCTTATAAACCGATTAAATATTTCCCGATTTCTCTGAAAGGTGTAAAAAAAGGCGATTTTACGCTTGTTTTCGGCTATCCGGGCAGAACGGAAGAATATCTTACTTCTTATGCCGTTGATATGATTCAGAATAAAATAAATCCGGAACGCATAAAAATTCGTCAAAACATTATTGATATTATGTCGGCAGATATGGAAAAAGACCCCGGCGTAAGAATTAAATATGCTTCAAAATATGCCCGCGTTTCAAATTATTGGAAAAAATGGATAGGCGAAAATAACGGACTGAAAAGACTCAATGCCGTTGCAAAAAAACAAGAAACAGAAAAACTGCTTACCGAATGGATTAACCAAAGCAAAGACAGGAAAGCAAAATACGGACATTTGTTGCCTGAATATAAGCGTATTTATTCGGAATATTCTCCGTATAAACTTGCGGAAGAATATTTTTACGAGGCTGTCTGGCGTATAGAAAGTGTTAAGTTTACCTCAAAACTTGCAGGTTTGCTTCGCAAAGGAGATAAATTTACCGATAAAGATATAGAAAGCATCAAAAAATATGCTAAGAAATTTTTTAAAGATTATAATCGCGATACGGATATCTAAATTTTCTAAAGGTTTTATAAAATTAAATATCTCGGGCTGAAAATCTTTTCCCGCATTTCTATAATATAATTTTACTAAACTTTTAAAAATTTTAATATCCGTATCGCGATTATAATCTTTAAAAAATTTCT